>JAUWLH010000132.1 GCA_030613835.1 Candidatus Bathyarchaeota archaeon
AATTGCTACAAGGATTTTCTTGTACATTTTTCTTTCCTCCGAGATAACCCTAATCACAACAATAGCTTATACTTTCAGCTAGTATCGTTAATACTAGTTAATACTGATACGAAAGAATGTAGGCGAAAATAGCAAGTATTAACCATGTAAACGGGATTTATTCTGTATGGAACGCAGGAAAATTTCAACACTTGGTAAATATTCTTTGATTGTTACTCTTCCAAAAGATTGGACAAAAATGAATAAACTTCAAGGTGGAGATGATGTTTTTTTAAAAATTCAAGGCGATGGGTCCCTCGTTATTCATCCTGAATATAATTTTAATGAGAAACAGAATGAGGTTGTCCTTCCGATAAACATCAATGAAGATGTAAAGATGATTCAACGTAGAATTATTGGATGCTATCTTAATGGGTATGACAAGATTGTGTTAAAATCAGTGAAAAATTTTACACGTGAACAGCAGGACGGTATTCGCTCTATTGTTAAGTCTCTTTATATGAGAATTTATGAGTCTCACGCTCACCAGGTTACTCTTCAAGCGTTTATGGATGAGTCTCTCGCCTCTGTAACCTCTGGTATTGAAAGAATGCATATTATCACGAGTTCCATGGCAAAAGATGTGATTACATATTTGAGAGATTGGGATGTTGACTTGGCCTACTCTGTGATTTCTCTGGAGGAGGACGTTGATCAGTTTATGTTTTTTCTCACACGGTTGTTAAGGACCGCCGTAAATAATCCATCTTTAGCGAGTAAATTACATGTGTCAATGAGTGATTGTTTTGATTATCATCTTCTTATCAATCGAATTGAGTATGTTGCAGACTGTTTAACAAGTATCGCTGAATCTGTTATAATGCTTCATGAACATCGATCCTTGATCTCTGAAACAGTTCTTCAATCCCTGATAAATGCGGCAACAAAGTCATTCAAGTTTTATAACCTGGCAGTTGATGCGTTTTTCTCGGATTCATTAGAAGATGTGGGGGAAATAATCGATTATGCTGACCAAATTACGTTCCTCGATAGCACGTTACAAATGTTACCTTTTAGGGGTGAAACTGAGAAACAAATCGTAATTTTATGCTATTCTATTCTTGAGAACATCATACATATCAGTAATCATTCAGCAGATATCTCAGAAATTATTATTGATAGACATTACACTCCAAATTAACGCGCGCTCCATGAGAGTGGATCCATGGGCAAGGATAATAATTTAAGCGACCTTTCCTTTTTTTCAATATCAAGTGTAATGTTTTAGCGGGAAAGGAGCAACCAGTGGTTTACATAGATACACACGTGTTTGGGGATGAGAGCAGTAAAAAGTGACATCTTGTTAAGGAATAAAAAAGAACAAGAGACTCTGGCAACCATAGGCGTTGGTGAAACTGGGAGAGTATTAGAGCTCCAATGTGAAGGGGCGTATCGTCGTCGATTACTTGATCTCGGCCTGATTCCCGGAACTGAAGTAAAAGCTGTTATGTTGAGCCCTCTGGGAAACCCCATGGCGTACGAGATCCGCGGTTCCATAATTGCTCTTAGACTACAAGATGCTTCCAAGATAATTGTAAAAAAGGAAAACGAAAAAGAGCATGTGAAGGGAACCGATTGAATACCGAAGAAAAGAGACGCTTCTATCAAGAGAGCCACGAAGAATTGGAAAAGGGTCACGACTATCTAGTCGCACTCGCAGGAAATCCTAACACCGGAAAGAGCACGGTCTTCAATCAACTTACCGGTCTGAAACAACATGTCGGTAACTGGCCAGGAAAAACGGTTGCCAGAGCCGAAGGCACACTCGAATACCAGGGAAACAGGTACAAGCTAATAGACCTCCCAGGAACATACTCTCTATTATCCAACGCTGTAGATGAGGAGATCGCCAGAAACTTTATCTTATTCGGCCACCCCGAAGTAATTCTCCTCGTAGTGGATTCAACCTCTCTGGAGAGAAACTTGAATCTTGTGTTGCAGATCCTCGAAATCTCAGACCGTGTCGTGATATGTCTCAACCTGATGGATGAGGCAGCTAGAAAGGGCATTGAAATCAACGTCGATCAGCTATCTAGGGACCTAGGCGTCCCCGTTATTCCCACCATCGCCAATAAAGGCGAGGGCTTGGAAGAGCTAGTAGAAGCAATAGCCGGGGTAGCCTCTGGAAGAACAAATACATCACCACATCACTTCTCCCTCAAACCTGAAATAAGTAATGCGGTAGACAAAATAACACCATACCTAGAGAATCTTGTTGAAGGTCTACCAAATTCTAGATGGGTCACACTGTTTCTCCTAGAAGGGGACATAAGAATTCGGGAGACCTTAGAAACTGGAGAACTAGCTCACCAAGCACACATAAACAAAAAAACTGTGAAACCAAAAACGTCTGAGTTGAATGAACTCTACGTTCTAATTGAGGAAGCATCGTCTTCAATTCGGGGGCCTATCCATGACTATGTAGTTACCTCAATCTACGCTGATTCGAAGGCAATAGCATCCAGAGCCATCCATCGTACGGAGAAGAACTCAAAACGCGATATAGATGCCGCAATAGACAGGATAGTGACATCGAGAAAATTTGGGTTCCCCATAATGGGTGCGTTCCTTATTGGTCTCTTCTGGATCACTATCGTGGGGGCAAATGTCCCATCTCAGCTTCTGGCGAAAAGTTTGTTCTGGGTGGAAGAGCGTATTGCCTCCATGTTCCAGTCTGTTGGGGCTCCACTGTGGCTTGAGGGGTTCTTAGTTCATGGAGTCTATAGGGGAGTGGCTTGGGTGGTCGCAGTCATGTTGCCTCCTATGGCTATATTTTTCCCATTGTTCACCATTTTAGAGGACGTAGGATTCCTGCCAAGGATTGCATTTAACCTCGATAGATTGTTCCAGTGGGCAGGAGCAAATGGGAAACAAGCCATCACAATGTGTATGGGGTTTGGCTGCAACGCAGCTGGCATAATTTCCTGCAGAAGCATAAGTTCGCCCCGTGAACGGCTAATCGCCATACTGACAAATAATTTTGTGCCCTGCAACGGCAGATGGCCTACTCTCATATTGATGGCGACTATTTTTGTCGCTGGGATATCACCGGCTAAAACGTCCTCTCTTTTGGCTGCAGTGATACTAGCTATTATTACATTGGTTGGTGTCATCTTTACTTTTATTGTGTCAGCTCTGCTGTCAAACACTGTGCTCAAAGGTGAGAGCTCTTTCTTTACATTGGAGATGCCTTCTTATCGACGTCCCCAGTTTCTTCACGTCATTTATACTTCTTTAATAGATAGAACTATCAAGGTTTTGTATCGCGCTGTTATAGTCGCTGCGCCAGCTGGTGGTATCATATGGGTTATAGGTAACGTGTATATTGGTGGCAGCACGCTCATGGCAATTTTAGCCGAGAGTCTGTCACCCTTAGGTAGAATGATAGGTTTAGATGGAATGATATTGTTGGCGTTCATAATCGCCCTGCCTGCTAATGAGATAGTAATTCCGACGCTAATCATGGGGTATACTGGTGCAAGTGTAATGACTGATATTGCGAGTATGGCGGAACTTCAAATGCTTTTTGCGGCTCAAGGCTTCACTGCTGTGACTGCGGTTTGTTTGATGTTGTTCTCTGTTTTACATTTTCCATGTGGAACTGCTACTTACACTATCTGGAAGGAGACAGGTAGTGTGAAATGGACGATATTGTCAAACCTTATTCCACTGACAGTGGCTTTCGTTACCTGTTTCATAGTTGCTCAGTTCGCTTATTTACTAGGCTTCGGCTAATCGTATCGCGAGAGCAAATAATTCGATCGAATGTTGTTCATCCAATATCTTTATTTGTATTTAGAACGCGCGTAATACGGGCGTTCAAACCCAGCGCGCGTATACTACATGCCCAGTAATCGTATCATATTAAACGCTTCAAATGTTCCTTTCATTAAGTCTTTTTGGGTTACAATTCCAACAATTTCTTCTTTCTCCACAACTATTAGCCTCCTGATGTCCTTTTCTGCCATGATCTCTGCAGCTTCACCTATAGGTGCATCAACATCGATAGTTACTAATGGTGTAGACATATATGTTCCCACACTGAAATTTTTCCCTTCTAAGAGTCCCCCTTTTTTAAGAACGTCTTTATCTGTAACTATTCCTACTGGTTTCCCGTTATCAGTTATTATTACACTTCCAATATCATTGGCTAGCATAATCTCTACTGCTTGTTTAGATTTTTTATTTATGTCTACCGTGATGAGTTCCTTAGAAGTTACATGCTTTACCAGATATTTTATTTTCAATTTAACTCCTCTAAAATCAAATTTACGGTAGTGTAATTAACATTACCTATAAAATATGATAAAATAATGGATTTATTAGGAGGCCGTTTTTTCTAGAAGTTCAAGGCGTTTGAAACCGATGTCTGTTATTTCCTGTAGCGCGCGCGTCATTGAGCCTGATACCTGATTATACTTTAGCAAATTTAATTAGGTCAACATATTCGAATTTTCTATTAACCATAACAACATTATAAACAACGAGAACAAATTGACCAGCCTAAAAGAACCACCAAAAGCTCTTCTAACAGACCTCTACCAGCTCACAATGAACGCAGCCTACCTCGACAACCACAAAACTGACGAAATAGCCACCTTCGAACTGTTCATACGATCACTCCCCAAAGACTGGGGCTACTATATCGCAGCAGGCATCGACGAAGCCATAGATTACGTTTGCCAGCTACAATTCAACGACAAGGATATATCCTATCTCCAAGAACTCAAACTATTCAAACCCGAGTACCTAGACTACCTAAAACACTTCAAATTCGAGGGAAACATCACCACCATAACCGAGGGCACACCATTCACCGCCGGGACACCAATAATAACTATCACCGCAAAACGCCCCCAAGCACA
>JAUWLH010000177.1 GCA_030613835.1 Candidatus Bathyarchaeota archaeon
GAAACCATTAACCAAGAAGGAAAGAAAGGAAAAAAGAAAAAAGAGAAAAGAGAAAAGGGCAGCTAAGAACTAGCCCCTCACAGTAACTCGGCGCATCAACGCGGCGAGCCTGCTTGTTCTCTTTACCTAGGATCGGGTCTGAACCCGACCCGCCACATTTCTAACAAAATAACTTCTTTTCTTGTTGACGTAAACATACAGCGAGCAGCTTGTAAGTGAAAGAATGGGTTTGGGTTTAACCGTTAACTCTATTTTCTCGCTTAATCATACTACAGTATGGCATCTAAGGATGGTCTCGTTAAACGGGTTCTCGGTGATATCTACGGCAGCGTTGAGCCCCTTGAGATAGTGACCGAGCTCTGTGACGAGTACGAGGCGAGGTGGCCTGGGTCAGGCATGGACCTAGAGGGCTGCGAATACATAGCCGAGAAGATGAGGGTTTACGGGCTCCAAGACGTTCACCTCGAAAAGTTCACTATCCCCAGCTGGATCAGGGAATCAAGCAGGCTTGAGGTGACATCACCGAAGGAGAAGGAGATAGAGTGCATCGCACTACCCATGAGCAGCGAGGGCACAGTGGAGGGAGAGCTCATCTACCTAGAGGCAGGCCCAATCCATATCTACGAGGAGCTCAAAGACGAGATCGAGGACAAGATAGTGATGGTGAACAGCGGGAACCCCCGGGGGATGAAGCGGTTCCTCCATAGGAGCGAGAAGTATCAGCGTAGCGTCCTATCAGGGGCGGCTGGCTGGATATTCATGAACCATTACCCCGCCTACGGCCCTCCGACGGGGGGCATCAGTCCCATCATCCCCGGTGTGGGGGTGAGCTACGAGGATGGGATGTATCTGGCGAGGATGCTGGAGAGGAAGGGTAGGGTCAAGCTGAGGCTGGAGACCAAGTGCACAAACCTAGTGGTGAATACTTGGAACGTGGTGGGGGATATCAAGGGTACCTCAGGCTCTGATGATTGGATCATCTACGGTGCCCACTACGAGGGCCACGATATAGCCGTCGGTGCGCTTGATGACGCCACCGGGGCCGCGATAGTCATGGAGCTGGGAAGGGTCCTGGTGAAGGAGAAGAAGCACCTGAGGCACAACATGAGGTTCATCTGCTTCGGCGCTGAGGAGATCGGCCTTTTCGGGAGCAGGGCCTACTGTAACGATCACCCGGACTTCATGAAGAATATTAGGTTCATGATGAACTTTGACGCAGCTGGCAGGGCTGGAAGGCAGGGTTTCTGCTTACATGGCTGGCCAGGGCTGGAGCCGTTGTTCGGGGAGGTCATCAAGGAGATCGGAACCGATCTGCCCATGTGGCAGACGGTGGGTCCATACAGTGACCACTGGCCTTTCGTGCTCAAGGGCATCCCAACAGCTACCATGGGGGATCCCGACGAGGCCGTGAAGCGTGCGGGCAGAGGTTTCGGTCATACCAAGTATGACACAGTTGACAAGGTTGACCTGCGGGCCATGAGGGAAAGTGCGGGAAACGCGGCTGTCCTTGCCTTGAAGATAGCCAACATGAACAAATGGCCTGTCAAACACAGAAACCAGGACGAGATCGACAAGCTTGTCGAGTCACAGGGTCTCGATGAGACCGTCAGGCTTGGTATCAAGGTCAAGGAATACCTTGAGAAACGGAGATCATCTCTTCGACCAGAGACATTGGCGTACCTTGATCGCATCTCGGGCAGCTGGGAAGAGGTCCTCTAAACCATCCTTTTATTCAGCAAATCGTTCTATCACATACCTTGTTCAGGTTCATGTTAGCCTCGCTTGAGAGGTACTCTGACAGCGTCTTCCGCACCCTGTGTTACAACCACGGTGCTGAACTGACATTCACTGAGATGGCTCACGTCAACAGCTTCCTGAATAGGAACCGGGGCTCACTCCAGAAGATAAAGCCAAAGGACTCGACGCCCGTCCAGATACAGATACTGTCCAGCAACGAGGGCAAGCTTGACCGTTTCCTGTCAGGCTTCAAGCCCTTCGACGGCTTCATGGGGTTCAACCTGAACCTTAGCTGTCCCAGCAAGGATGTCATCAGGCAGGGGAAGGGGGCGGCGTTGGTGAAGAGGGCGACCAAGACGGGGAAACTCGTGGCGTTGATCAGGAACCACGGGCACCCGGTTTCCGTCAAGATCAGACTGGGGCTGAACCAGTACGAGAAGGACAACAAGCTGTACCTCAACAACCTGGGAGGAGTGGACCCTGATTTCTTCGTGGTCCACGCAAAGCACGCGGGCCAGAGTTCGGGGGAGCCCGAGGATGACTCAGTGTACCCCGAGTGCGTGGAGACGGCTAGGGGGATACCCGTCATCGCCAACGGGGGCATCGATTCCCCTGAGAAGGTGCAATCACTGATGGAGATGGGGGTCAGCGGAGTGATGATGGGACGCCCCGCCATGGGGAACCCCGCGATATTTGACCTAATCAAGAACGAGATGGGTTTGAATGATCCACCGAGGCCAGTTCCCAGGGCCGCTGATCTGGGCCAGGAATACAAGGACCTCTTTGACTCAATCGGTGGAGACGAGAAATACAAGTTCCGTTTCCTGAAAGTCGTGGGAAGGAAAAGAGCCATCTACTAGAGTTTTGGCTCGACCAGTCTAGTTGAGGCTAGGAGAGCAAGTCCGAGGACGCAGGCGCTTGTGGCGAACACCCCATTAAACCCGATGTAGCCGAAAAGCAGCGCACCTTTGAACGGAGCTGGTATGGATACGAGTCCCTTTATATTGTTTATGTTCCCGATTGTCTTTCCCCTCTCCCCCTCGGAGACTATCTTGTTCTGGTAAAGCATTATGGATGTGTCCCAGAGACCGATCGTGACTCCCTTTACCACTTGGAGCAGCATCAGGGTCCTATAGTCAGAGGTTAACGCGTAGCCGCTGAACAGTATCACTGTTAATACGAGAGCCACAATGATCCCGTTCCTGTTGCTGTACTTGTCTAGTGCCTTCCCTGCAGGTATACTTGTCAGGGTTATCGCCACCATCTCTATGGTCAGCAGTATCCCTATCTCGGTGAGACTGAACCCGAACTCCTGTGTGAACATGGTGACGAGTATGCCCGAGGTTATCATCCACCCGAACCTATCCAGTATGGCTACTATGTAGAATGGGATCAAGTCTGCCCTCAGGTTTCGATATTCCCTGGATGTTCCTGAGCACGGCTTTTAACTTGAATGGCTTTTTCTCGGCAAGGGTCTCTTTCGTCGTTAAGTAGAACCAGAGTGCAGATACTATCTCAGCCACTAGGACGATGATGATGACCAACTGGCTTCCATAATTGTCTGCGATGTAGCCACCCAATGCCTTTCCGTAGAAACCGGGGATGCTCCAGATGAGGGTTATAAGGCTCATGGCCACTGCCATCTTCTCTTTTGGCACGGACTCGGCAAACATTGGGCTGAACGATGGGCCTTCGAGGGAATCAGCGATACCGAATATTATATTGACGACTATAAAGTAGGCCCAGTTTTTCGCGACTGCAGCGATTACTAAGCCAATGATCGAGAAAATGTAATAGTAGTTCAGTACGGTTTTCCTTTCTACGCTATCCGCAAGCTCACCTGTGACGAGCTGTAACAACGAGTTGAACGCGGTCCAGATGCTCATTATTAACCCGATTAAAGGAACCGATCCACCGAGGCTGATCATGTAGGGCTACCAGACGAGTTGGTACATGTGCCAAGCGGAGCATTCGATGATACCGCTTATGAAGAGTCCCGGGACGTTACCGCGGAAAGAAAGGCTGTCACGTAACTTGTTAATGTACCCCAATACTTGATACCGCCCAACATGTAAGGCGAGGTAACGGTTGATGGTTCATATAAAGTTAATGAAGGAAACCTGTTTAAGCCCAAGTACCGAGTCTGAACCATGATCCCCGTCATAGACCTTGAGGAGAAGATAGGGGCGATAAAGAAGCCCTGGTCCCCCATTGATATCGCGTACATCAACGACCAGGTCATACGGGTGGCAATCTTCC
>JAUWLH010000277.1 GCA_030613835.1 Candidatus Bathyarchaeota archaeon
CTGACATCATCATCGAGGGGTCCTTCCCCGTCCACGATGTCGTGGAACGTGGTGAACACCCGCTGGAGCTTCCTCCAATCGGGCACGTACACCCTGCTGAACCAGAGCCTACTGCTGTCAACGTCCTCGTCCTCTATCTCCCATCGGTACTCGTCGAGGCGCTCCTCGCTAATGACGTGGGCGTGGCCGTATGGCCCCTCGTGCTCTGGTGACTCAAGTGCCATGACGC
Organism: Candidatus Bathyarchaeota archaeon; assembly: GCA_030613835.1. Taxonomy (GTDB): domain Archaea; phylum Thermoproteota; class Bathyarchaeia; order TCS64; family TCS64; genus RBG-16-57-9. The sequence goes on from JAUWLH010000277.1 coordinate 230, forward strand.
CATCCGCTCCGTGGGCGAACGCGTACAGTAGGTGCTCCTTCTTTAGGCGCGCCATGCTTGGTAGCGGGATTATCCTTATGCTGCTGGGGTAGCTGAGCCTCGCAAGACCGGCCAGGTCAACAGCAGTGTAGGCCACCTCCCTCTCGACGAAAGCCAGGATCTTTATCTCGGCCTCACTTCCCTCAAGTGCCCCCCTTATGTTTGCCTTGAGCTGGGCATCGGTCAATCCCTGCTGGTCGAGGGCGTTTTCCTCGCAGGCGGGGATGCATGCCCCGCATCCGCTGCACATGATATCGTTGATCACGGGTAGGTTGTTCTCCATGGTTATGGCGTTCTCGGGGCAGGCCTCGATGCAGTCCTCGCATCCTGTGCAGGCGTCCGGCCTGGCCAGGAAAGCCTTGTTGGGCTCGATCATCCTGTCGCCGCTGAGGAAGTTGACCACCTTCATGGCCGCTCCCTCTGCCTCGGCTGGCGTGCTCTGGATGTCCTTAGGCCCGATGACCGTTCCCGCCGCGTATATGCCGTCCCTCTTGGTGCTCAACGGGTCGAGCTTTGGGTGCTTCTCCAGTATGAACTTGTCCTCGTCCGCGGAAACCCTGAGGGACTCCGCAAGCCTCAGTGAGTCCTCTGGTGCCACCATGGGGGGTGCCAGCACAACCAGGTCTGTATTATACTCCACCATCCTGTTGAGCATCATGTCCTCGCTTCGGACCATCACTTGGTCTCCCTGCGGAACGATCTCTGTTACCTTGCCCTTGATGAAAGTAGCACCCTTCTCCTGTGTGGTCTTGTAGAACTCCTCGTATCGTCTACCTGGTGCCCTGATGTCGATGTAGTGGATCGTAACATCCAGTCCGCGGTCTCGCAGGAGCTGGGCCTGTTTCAGGCTGTAGAGGCAGCACACCCTGCTGCAGTGGGGGCGTCCTACCTCTGTGTCCCTGCTACCAGCGCAGAGAACGTAGGTGACGCTCTTCACCTCCTTGCCCGTCTCAGGGACCACAACCATGCTTCCGGTGGGTCCGTTGACGTCAAGGATTCTCTCCATCTCCAGGCTCGTGACCACGTTGGGGTACAACCCGTACCCGTACTGGGGCAACCCGCTCAAGTCATAGAGCTCAAAGCCCGTCGCCAGCACTATAGCCCCGACGTTAAGCTCGATCTCCTTCCCTGGGTCATTGATATCGATGGCGTCAGCCGGGCATACCCTCTCGCATGCTCCGCACTTGATACAGGCATCGAAATCGATGGTGTAAATGCTTGGGACCGCCTGCGGAAACGGCCTGTAAATGGCCTTCCTCTCCTGGAGCCCCTCATTATACTCGTCCTTGGCCTTGGCTGGGCATACCTCGTTACACCGACTGCAGCCGATGCACTTTACGGGGTCTACCCCCCTGGGCTTGACCCATACCTTGACCTTGAAGTCACCTGGTACTCCGCTGATCTCCTTCACCTCGCTGTAGGTGAGGAGGTTGATGTTCTTGCCCCTGCTGACCTGCGACATCTTCGGCGTAAGTATGCACTGACTGCAGTCCATGGTGGGGAAGACCTTGGGGTACTGGATCATGTGGCCGCCTATGCTGGCCTCCTTCTCCACCAGGTGCACCTTCATGCCGTACTCGTTGAGCCTCAATGTGGTAGTGATACCCGCAACACCAGCCCCTATGACCAGTACCTCGGGGATAACCTCCATCCTCTTGGACTCCAACTCGGTGGACTCCTTCGCCCTTGCGATTGATCCCCTGACAAGGTCCAGCGCCTTCTGAGTGGCTCCCTCGTGGTCGTCCTTGTGTACCCAGCTGCACTGCTCCCTGATGTTGACTATCTCCAGGAAGCCTTGGTTCAGTCCCTCCTCCTCAAGGTTGCTGAGGAATGTGGTCCTGTGCATGTTCGGCGTACAGCACGCCAGTATCACCCTGTCGAGTCCCTTCTCCTTGACCATCTCCCGGATGGCATCGACGCTGGGCTTGCTGCAGAGGTAACGCTCGATGGTGGAGAACTCCACGTCATCGCCCAGGGCATCGATTACCTCCTTGGTCTCGACTATGTCCCCTATGTTTCCCCCACACTCGCAGACCCATACACCTATCTTTGGTTCAGACATTGTTTGCTTCCTACAGTAGTTTTAGATGGTGCTCTAGGGTCTTCTTGCCCCGGTACTCGGGTAGCACCATGGGGCTCTTCCTCTCGGTCTCGATTCCCTCTTTCTCCAGCAGCTTCTCGTATTCTCCGATATGGTCGATGTTCAACTCGCCGATCTCGGTCGTCCCTGCACGCTCCGCTGCTGCTATGCCCGCCCTCCTTCCGAAGACATAGAGGTCAAGCTGGCTGTTACCCATGAGCCTGTTCTTTCCGTGGATCCCCCCACAGATCTCTCCCGCAGCGTATAGCCCTGGAATGTTTGTCTCGCATTTCACGTTGATCTTGACTCCCCC
>JAUWLH010000098.1 GCA_030613835.1 Candidatus Bathyarchaeota archaeon
TTTCTCCCGAGGACGTCCTCATAGCCCCGACCATCGAGGAGTCCCAGCCCAGGAACCAGAGAAAGGCCCTCCCCCATATGTCACTGATACTCAAGGACGAGTCCATCGAGACCAGAATCACCTACGTGAACCGTGAGTCCATTGAGCTCCTCAGGAACATCTTCAAGGACACTCACAGGGTCCAGCGCGAGTCCCTATTCAAGGAGCTCTACGCCCTTGACCCCAGCTATGAGACCCTTCTCTACAGCAAGACCCGGGAAGAGAAGAAGCCCAGGATGCTCAGGAAGTACATCTCAGCGCGGCTGGACCAGCAGTTAATAGAGCGCCTGATAGATGAATCAGAGGGTCTCCGCAGGGGAGGCAGGCAGACCCGGAACAACAGCAGTGTCTACGCCAGCCCGGAGAACCCTCAAGTGGTACTGGTGCGACAGGTGACCCCCCTTAACCAGGGCGAGTTCCTCAAGGTACTTGGCAGGCTTAAGCCCATCTACAAAACACTCACGAGGGTTAAGACACAGCGGGAGATCATCTCTAACAGGCTGAGCACACCCAGGAGGAGGCGGAACCAGTACAGGGAGTTCATCGAGCTGCTGAACGAGGCGCACGGCGGGGACTACATCTCCGCGGAAAAGAGGAGGAAGCTCAACGACAGATGGAGGAAGGATGAGGAGAGCCGTGAAGACCTCATCGAGGAGCTACGGGAACTGCTGAACAAGTAGATTGAAAAATAGTTTTCCGGGGGAAACGAAACCGAGGCGTTCGTATGTGCCCGGGAAACCTAGACGTTAACCGATCCCTAGCTGGATAAACTTTCCCGTGTTTCTAAGATCGGATGGTAAAGGGGGCTAGCAGCCCACAGCCGCTGACTCGAACCCCGTGAGCATCGAGTAGACTCCCCCGTGGAGCATACCGTCTTTGCCCCTCAGGACGCCCACTGGCCTCCCCCAGCTCTTGAGCTCCGGGGTGACGTAGCTCACGTCGTGTCCCATTGCCACCATCTTCTTGTACGTCTCCTCGGGGAACCTTGAGTCAAGGTAGACCGTATCCGTCTCCCTGGTTACCCTTGGTGCATCAACTGCGTCCTGTATCCCCATGCCGTAATCGATGACGTGGTGTATCACCTGGGCCACGGAGACCTGTATGTTCCTGCCACCTGGGGCTCCCAACGCCATGTAACCCCCTCCTTCCCTGAGCACGATAACCGGGCAGACGTTCTGGATTCGCCTTTTCCTGCCGTCGATGCTGTTAGCGGTGTCGGACTCAGGGTTGAGGCCGTACATCGCGTTGTTCATCAGTATGCCTGTGTTGGGGATTACCACTCCCGATCCGAACGAGTTGACGTTGGTCTGGTTCACCGAAACCATGTTGCCATGCTTGTCCGCGACGGTCAATGCCGTAGTCTCCTCTGACTCGTACGGCCAGGGGTCACCGGGCTCCACCGCTCCCGCCTTCTCTGGGTCGATCCTCTTCCTCAGCTCGGACGCGTACCCCTTTGACGTCATCCCCCTCTGGGGCACATCAACCCATCCCGGGTCCCCCATGTACTTGAACCTGTCAGCGAAGGAGAGGCCGATGGCCTCTGATACCATGTGCAGCGCCTCAGGTGATCCATGCGGCATCCCCGAGAAATCGTATCCCTCCATGATGTTCAGGATCTGCATCATGGTCGTGCCGCTGTGGGTGGGGTCATAGACCACCTCGTGACCCCTGTAGCTCCCTGGCTCGGGCTTGACCGTGATGGGCTCATAGGAAGCCAGGTCCTCCCGGGTGATAAGTCCCCCGTTCTCAGACATGTCCTTGGCGATCTCCCCCGCTATCCAGCCCTTGTAGAATACCTCCGATCCCCCCACGGCTATGCTTGTGAGGCACTTCGACAGCTGGGGATTCTTGAGCACGTGGGGGCTCGCCATCTCCTTGGTGTAGGGGAGGTACGGGAACTTCCCATCCCTCAGATAGATTTTCCTCCACTCTGTGTATTTCCAGAACGCCTCCATCTTCCTGAAGATGTGGTCTGCCGTCCACCATCCAACAACGAAGCCATCCCTCGCGGCGTCAATGGCTGGCTTTATCACCTCCTCAAGTTTCATGGACCCGTACTCTTCGAGTGCCTGGGTGAGGCCTGCCACTACCCCCGGTACGACGCATGCCTTGTACCCGTTCACGTTCTCGTCGTTCTTGATCTTCCTCCAGCCCATCCACCCGGGCTCGCTGCCCTCGTCCACCTCATACATATCGGTGGAGCTGGCTGCCGGTGGCCTGCCTACATAGTCTATGACCACATTCTCACTTGACTCCAGGTGGATGGTCATGACGCCCTCCCCTCCGATGCCGTTCATGCCTGGCTCGACGACGCAATCCATGAACGCAGCGGCTACAGCGGCGTCAACTGCGTTACCGTCCCTCTTCAGCATCCTGATTCCTGCCTCGCTGATGAGGCGGTGTTTGGAAGCCACCATTCCGTTAGGTGCTACACAGTCATACCTGCCTGCGCCCATCCACCTTCGTTTTTGATAGATAAAATCCGAGTTCATGGGTTACATTAAATTTACGGGTATAATAAACCAGCCACGATACCCTTGAATACTTGTTAGGAGTCTAAAATCCCATGTCAGAAGAGAAACTATCCCAGTTCCTAGAGGAAGGGGCCGACTGGGCCAAGGTCAAGACCACCGTACCCGGTGTGTTCGTCATGAAGATGCCCGGCACCAAGAGCAGAGCCCCCAGTCTATCCGTGGAGATCAATCCAGTTGACGTGGGCGGTAGCCCAACGAAGAGAAGGGGGCTCATCATTAGGACGGTTGACGAGCTCCTTGACTTCAAGGACATCCTCGGCAACGAAAAGGTCGAGACTCTGCTTGAGATGCTCGAAGACGTGAACCCTGATACAGGCAAGAGGAGCAAGGACGTCATAGAGATCTAACCCAAAACCTCTTTTCCCCAGTTCACACCTTAAACCCGTGGATATTTTGCAGGAACTAAAGGATCTTGTATTTAGGCTTCTAGCCGTAGACGCCATAAGCGGCTTCGAGGAGCCCATGATGAGGGCCCTTGTGGATGAACTCACGCCTTACTGCGACGAGGTGTACGACACACCGAGGGGAAACATCATCGGAATCCAGAAGGGGACTGACCCGGACGCGCCGGGGATCGCGCTCGCAGCCCACACCGACCAGGTGGGCTTCATAGTATTCAACATTGACGAGCCCGGTTTCATCAGGTTCAGGAAGGTCGGTGGATCGGTCACAAGGGGCATCCAAGCACACCAGATGAAGCTCCATGGCACAAAGGGCGTTGTGATGGGTGTGGTGGGTATCAAGCCGGGCCACATTACCAAGCCATCGGAGGCCAATATTGTTCCTCCCATCGAGGAGATGTACATAGACGTGGGCGCTAAGAGCGGGAAGGAGGTGCAGGAGATGGGCATTGAGATAGGGACGCCCATCACATGGAACATGGAGCCCTTGGAGCTGGCCAACAACGTCATCGCAGCCTCGGGCCCGGACGACCGCGTCGGAGTAGCGACCCTCATCCATGTAGCCAGGAACCTCAAGGACAAGCCGATCCCTTCAACGGTCTACTATATAGGCACCGTCGAGGAGGAGATCGGCCTCAGGGGAGCCGCAGTTGCCGTATTCGACCTGGATGTCGACATGGCGGTGGCTATCGACACCTGTCCCGCGGGCTGGCAGCCCGATGTCAATATGAGGGACCTCTACTACGAGGTCGGCAAGGGACCCGCGATACATATCGGAAAGGATGGGGCAACGAGAAGGTTCGGAAGCCAAGTGCTCAGGAGGTGGCTTATTGGAGCTGCCAAAGAGTTGGGCGTCCCCTACCAGAGCGGTATGGTCCTGGGAGGAAACGATGCCCACGCCATCCAGCAATCGAAATCTGGAATACCCGCGTGTACAATAGCCGTGCCGAGGCGTTACAGCCACAGCCCGGTGGAACTTTTCAGCTGGGATGACCTCGACAACCTCATCAAGGTGCTGACTAAGGCTATCGCAGGCCTTGATTCAGGCTTCAAGCTGAACCGCATCTAACCTGAGAGACAAACTCTCAAGTTTTTTATTCATACTCGGTACTCAACTAGTGATTCTAATGAAACTTGTAACTTTCAAGGTACACACCGAGGAGCGGATCGGCGCGCTACTCGGAGGCAAGGTTGTCGACCTCAACTCCGCGTACACGTTGATGCTCAAGGAGAAGGGCAAGCTGTCCCCCAGGAGGAAGGCGGACGCCCTGCTGCCCCAGTGTATGATCGGGTTCCTGGAGGGAGGAGACGAGTCCATGGAGGCGGCCAGAAAAGCACTAGCCTATGCTGAAAAGAACCCAGACGCCGTTGGCCTCGATGAGGAGAAGCTGGTAATGTGCAAGTGCACCGCTAAGCTACAGGCACCTGTACCAAGACCAGGCAAGCTCTACTGTGTCGCCGTAAACTTCTATGACCACGCCACGGAGAGAATCAAGGACCCGGTGGCGAGACAGACCGAGATCGACCGTCTCAAGAACCTGAGGCTGGACGTCCCAGACGTGTTCCAGAAGCCCCCGAGCCTCGTGATAGGTCCCCGTGACCCTCTCATCAAGGTTAAGGCGACAGAGAAGATGGATTACGAGTGCGAGCTCGCCGTGGTTATCGGTAAGAAGGGCAAGTATATCCCGGCGGAGAAGGCGTACGAGTACATCGCCGGGTACACGGTGTTCATCGACGTGAGTGCCCGTGACCAGGGATTCCCGCAGGACGTGGACTTCCGCATCTTCAAGGCTGATATCAATTGGACTAAGGGCAAGGGTATGGACAACGCCGGCCCGATGGGTCCCTGCATAGTCACCGCAGATGAGATTCCCGACCCATACAATCCTCCACTGAGGCTCAAGACAAGTGTCAACGGTAAGGAGCGACAGAACAATACCCTTGAGCACATGATCATCAAGATTCCGAGGATCATCGAGTACCTAAGCAACGGGACTACGTTGATGCCAGGGGATGTCATCGCCACTGGCACCGTTGCCGGGGTGGCTCACAGCTGGGGTCCTGAAGGGTTCCTAAAGGTGGGTGATGTCGTGGAGTGCGAGATCGAGCCCATGGGCACTCTGAAACACGAGGTTATCGGGGAGTAACCTCCCATTTTTTACGTTTACGCATTCTCTACAGCTCATTGTATATATCAACATCACGTATTGGCTCGATGAGGTCTATAAGTCGGTTAAAGACATGACCGACTTCAACCATGAAGGGAATGATTGGCCTGAGATGGGCATGACCGAGGAGGAGTGGACGCAGTCGTCAAGCCGGATTGAGGCGGCTGTCAACATGCTGACCGATGAGCTAGTCTCATGGACAAACGAGGGCCTTGCTAGGGCTGTCCCAGGGTCGAACTTTACGTTCAAACAGATGCTCCACGGACTAATACACCACAACCTGTACCACGCAGGGCAGATCAACATACTGAAAAAGGCTTAGATGGCCTTCGCTATCTCGTATGATCTCCAAAGGACATCATAGGCTAGACCTATGAGTTCCCTCATTACCCTGTTGTCAGTGAAACCCGACTCGAATGCGTCCCATCCCTTGTGGTAGTAAGATCGGTAGACCAATGCCAGCTCATTTAATCCCTCGCTCTCAAGGCCCTTTATGGTCCCAGTCCTGTTCAGCTTCCACGTCTTCTTCGAGTCGGTGAACTGGCTCAGGACCCTAACAGGCGTGGGGGAGACCACGTATTTCCTAAAAACCATGTGAAAAATCAAATTATATGGTAACCATTTGAGTTTTTTGGCGATTTAAATAAATTGAAATACAGTAAAAACAATGCCCTTAGGTGCGTGCTACAAATTCAACCAATTCAGTAGATTATTAATCCATAATTTTATCTAAGAAACCTTGATAAAACAACCATTTTGGATTATTTATCGAATCGT
>JAUWLH010000267.1 GCA_030613835.1 Candidatus Bathyarchaeota archaeon
GACCCAGACAGCGAGGTTTCAATACTCTTAGAGAACGAGCGAACAATCAGGATCAGAGAGAGCCTGGGGACTAAGCCCAAGCTGTATTTCTTCGCACGTGGTGTCTAGTGGAATGAGAAGGGTGATAAGTCTTGAGTGACAGAATCGAAAAACTCATGAGGCCATTAACGCACACCTCCAAGGAGTTTTACCCATTCATCGGCTTCCTATCTGTAATCTAAGCTGTGTCGGTTTATGCCTATGTATTACAACTGACTACAGGACTCGGGGTAACGGGTCTAAACGATATTACCATTTGGGGCGTCTATATCGTCAACTTCATCTTCTTCATCGGGATCAGCCACGCAGGGATCGCAATCTCTGCGACTGTCCGCTTAATGCACTTGCAAAGATACCACAAAATCGCGAGAATCGCTGAGCTGCTAACAATCGTTAGCCTCGCAATGGCTGGTCTAAGTATCGTCATTGATCTTGGTAGACCAGACAGGAGTTACCTGCTAATCACAAAATTCATTGAAAGATTCAGGTTCTCGCCATTGACCTGGGACATTCACGGCTGTTGGTACCTACCTGACACTGAGCGCTACGTACCTTTACCTAACTCTACGCCACGATTTCAAAATCTTGAGCGAGAGGTTCACTGGGTGGAGGAGTACCTTCTATGAGATGTTGATCCCCCTCTACGAAGAGGATGAGAGGGCTACAATCGACAGGATCTCGTTCTGGCTCTCAGTCACGATCCTTCCAATCATGGTAATGGTTCACACAACTGTAGCATGGATTTTCGCACTTCTGGGTTCAAGGCCTCTGTGGTTCACGGCATTCGCCGGTCCATATTACATCGTAGCTGCCATTGCATCAGGATTGGCATCAGTTGTTGTAATCGCAGCGGTTATGAGGAGGATATACCACTGGGAGGACATAATTGAGCCAATGGTTTTCAAGGGTTTAGCGAACATCTCGATGCTCACGACCCTCATCTACATCTACATGATGATGGCCGAGCAGATCGGTGCACTTTATGCTGGACCGGAGGCGGAGTTCCTGGTATCCTATGAATGGATATTCGGAAGTTTCTCTGGCCTATTCTGGGGGATGACCACCCTTGGGTTGATATTCCCGTTCCTGTTCATGCTATGGCAGGCGTTCAAGCCGGGATACGTCCACATTGATGGATCAGCTGTTGCGTGCACCATTCTAGTGATCGCGTTCTGGTTCAAGCGATATATGATCATCGTGCCAACTCTATCAATTGGGGTACAGCAAGTCGGCATCTACTCACCTACGTGGGTAGAAATAGCGATAATGCTCGGAGCTTTTGCCATACCGATCCTGATGTACGCGATTATCACCAAGATAGTTCCACTGATCGATATGGAGGAGACGCACTAAGATGTCACAAATACTTCTCGGTCTGGTTCAGGCCCTGATGAACGTGGCATCAAACGCTGAAGTACATTCAGCGCCACTTCCCCTAGGATACTTGGTCATAGGAATCATTGAGGCACCATTTTTGATACTGATAATTGCAACCCTCGTTGGCAAGCCACGTCAGCCGAAGACCACGACGGTGTTTTTCGCGTTCATCGCTATGATGATTGTGGTATTCATCGGCGCAGTGTTTGGGCTTAGCGCCCTCCTCGGGATTTTCTATTAATCCCCTTTATTTATCCACTGTGACAGCCAGTAGATTCTTCTCCACAGGAACCTTGACTATGACCAGGATCAACGTCCAATACATCGAATGATGTTTCTTTCTTCCAGCCTGTATCGCTGTAAGTGGGGGCATCACCGCTTAACCAATAAACAGAAGGAGCGATGCTCCATTTCCCAGAAGTCTCAGGAAGAGGTATCTCAACTTGAATAGTTTTAATTCCAGTACCATCAAGGCTAAGTTTCTTGTAACCCAACACAGTAATTTGATCCGTGTCGAGAACTAGGAAAAAGGTCTCTGTAGGACTGGGGAAACTGTAGTTGACTGAAAAAGTACAGTTAATTTTTTCTTCAAACAGGTAAGCGTATATTATTCTCTCAACGGAGAGAACCTGAGCATATGTACCAAGTTCTCGTTTGTTTTCTGCCTCGATGGATTCTAATGTTGCGGTCAATGAATTGTTGAGAAGCTCAGTGACCTCACTCAATAGAGTAACTTGATCTGTTAGAGCCTGGACCCTTTGAGTCTTTTCACTTATTTCTTTGGTTAACTGATCTTTTTCAGTTTTCAGGTCCGAGATTGTGCCATTATTTTGATATAGCAACACAGAGCTTGCTAGCAAAATAGTGATGGCGATAAAATACGGAACTCGATCCCTAGTCATAGTCTGTTTTTGTAATGGCGGTATATAAAAAACAATATTATAAAAAACCCCAACGAAAATCATTTCTTGAATAAAATAATAAAAAAAATAATGATTAGATAATTGGTTTTGGCTTAGAGATATAGAACACTACTGCTGCACTCATGAGTAGACCAAGTGCTATTGAAGCCACTGGGAATCCAGGTATTTCAAAACCTTGGTTGGACAACTCCTCGATCTCAGCCTCTAGATCAGAGACATCTGACTCAAGGGATGTTACTTCAGCTTCAAGCGTTATCGCAGCTGCTTCAAGTGTGCCTACATCGCTCTCGAGATCCGAGTTGGATAACTCAAGTGCTTCCACTGCTGCTTCGTTTGCGTCATGTGCTGCTGCAGAAATCGCCGCGAATGTTGCCTCGGGGTTGTGTAACCCACCGCTTCCATCCGCTATCCAATAGTCGACGGTAGATGAAGCTGCATCTACGACTTC
>JAUWLH010000250.1 GCA_030613835.1 Candidatus Bathyarchaeota archaeon
TACCGTAACATCATTGTAAGTAACGTGACATTTCGTTAGACAGCCTTTTTCGTCAAAGTCTGGTGCATCGATGTCCCACATCACTCCAAGGCGATCCTCGGATGGGCCTGATACCAGGCCGAATTCCAGAGCTTCGGCTGAACCTGATAATGCTTTCCAGTTGGTTCCGTCCCATAACCAGGATCCTCCTCTAACAGCGCTGTAAGTTGGGTCATCCCACTGAGCTAACAGGTATAGGTCTGTGTCAGTGTACATGAACTTCATTTGCACTTCTGTTCCCGTGGTTGCTACGTCTTGAAGGAAACACCCGTCTATGGGTACTGTGATCCCGTTGGCATTGGTCCAAGCAGATTCAATTGATCCATCTATTTTAGGCGGAAATCTTGTATAAGTTGCTTCAATAGAAGTAGCACTTACGGCAAGAATGCTTCCAGAAAACGTTAGTAACGTTAATAACAGTAGAATGTTTAGGAATTTTTTTTTCATTTTATTCCGGTTAATATCTTAGTTTTATCTAATTAATATTTCTGCCACTGGTGTTTTTTTTTATTGGTGAAAATGGTGAAATGAAGTATTTTTTTACTATTGTAATTTATTTTCACTAGTTATGCGATATTATAGTAAAAATATGGGATTTTTCTTGATATATTGCGAATATGAGGAAAAATAGATAGAAATTCACTGTTGGCGCAGAAACAAGTTGAAAAAGATGAAGAATCCTGAATAAGAGTCATTAGATTCAGACATACTTGATAAAAAAATCTGTCGATTGTTTAATAAAGGGGAGTTTGCTTGGTTCTGTTACTGAGACGATGATATCACTTTGTCTTGGTTGGTACAGGACAGAAATGCAGTTCATCATTGGTGACACTGTTTATCGTTGAGTCCTGTCCTGTACCTTATCAATGATGATATATGTTTTGTTGAACTGTGCCAGCGTGACCACCTTCAAGACACATATTAATCGTCTTGACTCATACTTGAGATAATTTTATGAGTTCAGGAACTAATCACCAAAGAATGTATGATATGTGCATAGTTGCCCCCACGGTCTGCAAGGTGTTAGGGATCAGGGCGCCCTCCTCAGCGGAGTCAAGCTTCCTGCCCATGGCTGGGGGTTCAATTGGCCTGACACACAGGCTGGCGGTCATCGTCCTAGATGCCCTAGGGATGAGCACATGGAAAAAAGGCAGGGACCTCACGCCCACACTGAACCTGCTGGAAGCGATCCATGGCACCGTCATCCATAGCGTCATGAAAAGCGTAACACCGGTCAACTTCGCCACCATGCTTACTGGAGCCAGCCCAGGTACCCACGGGATAACGGACAGGGAAATGCCACTGGTACACGAGACGGTCTTCGATGTCATGAGGGAAGCGGGGATGAGGTCCGCTACCGCGGCACGTGCCACAAGCAGCCTAGGGGTCCTGATCTCACCCCACTCGGATAAACCAGGGATAGCTGTTTCAAACCTGGACACCGATGTCACCGAGATAGCCGTTTCGAGACTAAGGGATGGCTATAACCTTGTCTGGGTGCAACTCCTGGATGTCGATGATGCAGGACACTCGTACGGGCCCCTTAGCGGCGAGGGCTTGGAGGCAGTGGTCAGGGTCGATGGATATCTCAGAGTCATCCTGGAGGCAGCCAAGGATAACGGCTACTCGGTGATAGTCTTGGCTGACCACGGGCAGCATGAATCGGATGATGAATCACATAGAGGAACCCATGGAACTGATATGCCCGAGGACATCGAGGTGCCGTTCCTATGGGCAAACAATACCGAGCTACAAGGCATCTTGGGGAAACGGTAACGTCCCTAATTACTCCTCAACCTGCAAAGTTTTCCTTTACAAGCCGTAGGGAGTCAAGTACTGGCACATCTCGACCGTGTACCCCTCAGGGTCATCGAAGGTAAACCCCTTAAGCCTCATCTTCTTTCCGATAAAGGGCTCATCCTCAAGTGTCTCTACCCCACCGGCCTTTATTCTTGAAAACCAGGCATCTATGTCCTTGACCATCACCACAAGCCTGACAGGTTTCGAAGGACTTGTCCTGTGAGATCCAAGCTGCCCATCCACCAGTCCCAGCAGCGCGCCCTCGATGACTTTGAATATCTTGACGTACCCAAAGTCGGCGACAAACTCGAACCCGACGATGTTGTTGTAGAAGTTGAACGCCCTCTCCAGGTCATTGTAATAGAACAGGGTCAGGGTTCCTTCAAGGTCGTATTCACTCATAGACCAATGTTGGGTCTTTGATGTTTAAATCTCGTTACACCTCCACCTCAAAGTCCATCCCTGCTTCCGTCAGAGCCCATCCGTGGCAAAAGCACTGCACGCGGATTTCGAGAAAGGTTCTATCCATAGACTGTGAATGAGCCTCCCTAAGTAATCCAAAAAAAATCATCATTGTATGTGCGGTAGGCGGACCTGAGATGAACCTTTGAAAATGAGTTATTTTGAAAAGTTCCTTACTCTATGATCAGCCATTAGAGTGAACGAGGGAGCCCTATGCACGTATACCTGAGAAGGAGGAGTATGGTAAATTTTTTCGAGTTCTGGCACATCGGCACGTGAATAAATACCTACCAGACCTAGCCGTCTAATGAGTTTTGAGAACACACCAAGCTTTGTGTTTGTAGCCTCGTCTACGATTGGAGTGATTATCGTTGGCGTAGGCTGCTCAATCATCTCTCCTGGTAAGGCATCTCTCATTCTTCCCTTTATTTCAATTTCTGACAACAAATACACCTCGCGTGTCCTACTGGCAATCCATATTTTCTGATATTTCATGGAAGATTTTAAGGACCAGTTCCATTTGTTTCAAATACTGGTTGGTCGTAAGCAACTCATATTTATAAACCTCAGAGACGCTTCGAGTCAACTCTTGAACCTTTTCTTCAATACTCGAATTTGATATGGTTGTAACGTGCACCCCGTTTCCCATCTCACGGCAAATCTGTTGAGC
>JAUWLH010000008.1 GCA_030613835.1 Candidatus Bathyarchaeota archaeon
CGTCAAGGCATATGTGATCTGCCTCGCCCTGTCGCTCCTAAAGTTCCACAGGATGAAGGCATCTCCATCATTCACGGTAGCAATCGGCTCACCGTTTTCCGTTAGAGTGATTGGTTCAACGTAGTAATCAGTGAGGTCTGCTTTATCTTCGTATTGATGATCAAGCGCATCGAATGGATCCGTTTCATATCGTCCCTTTCCCTGGGTCAGCAGTTCGTAAGCGACCTCAGTTCTCCCCCAGTTGGTGTCCCGGTCCATTGCGTAATATCGACCTACAATTGACGCGATCTTTCCGACGCTTTTCGCATTGATTACCTCATTAAGCTCAGTGAAGAACCCCTTCGCACTCTTCTCGGGTACGTCCCTGCCATCAAGGAAGCAATGGATAAAGACATCATTGAGCCCATTCCTCCTCGCCATCTCAAGCAACGCGAAAAGGTGCTCCGTTGTCCCATGGATGCCCTGGTCACTGAGTAAACCACCGAGGTGTAAACGACCACCTGTTTTTCTCAGATACTTGATGGTGTCCTTGAACTCCTTTTTCTCGTAAAAGCTCACATCCTCTATGGCTCTGTTGATCTCCTCAAGGGGCTGCCATATGACGCGACCCGCGCCCATGGTAAGGTGGCCTGGCTCGCTGCTTCCCTGGGTTCCTTCGGGGATACCCACGGAGTTTCCTGTGCACTTTAGGGTGGTCCACGGGTACTCCCTCATGTACCTATCATCGTTGGGAGTATCCGCTAGGTAGGCGGCGTTGCCTTCCTTCTCCTCGGAGTACCCCCACCCGTCCCTTACAACCAGTATGATGCGTCGATGAGCCATCAAAGTGATGTTGCGCATCCGTGTTTAAAACCTGCCCGTCAGCGGACTAAACAGTTGAATAAGATGGAGGGCAATGCGACATAAAGTATGCTTACAAGGATCAGAACCTACCCATTGATGTGAAAGGTGAATAATCGTCCAGTATTATTACTACAATATACACTACTGTGTAGCAAATATTTTAAACAACTATACATGTGATGAGGCGGTCTGAGTGTTTCTTATGAGGATTATCATGCTGGGCCCGCCAGGGTCAGGGAAGGGGACGCGCGCCCACATCATCTCAGAGTTATATGGCATGCCGATCATCACCACGGGAGGCATGCTACGCGGAGCCGTGAGGGAGAAAACAGAGTACGGGCAGAAGGCAAAGTCGTACATGGACAGGGGGGACCTGGTTCCCGACAATATTGTCAACGGGATCGTTAAGGAGCGAATGAGCAAGCCAGACGTCGCCAAGGGCTTCATACTGGATGGCTACCCGAGGAGTGTAAACCAGGCGGATACCCTAGACGAGATACTCAAAGAAAAGGGTATCAAGCTCACCCACGCCCTATCGGTGGTCCTCAGCGACGAGGTGATCATCGAGAGGCTCTCCAAGAGGAGGGGCTGCCCCGTCTGCTACGAGATATACCACCTCGTCTCAAAGCCCCCAAAGAAAGAGGGGGTATGCGACAGGTGCGGGGCCAAGTTGATACTACGTGAGGATGACAAGGAGGATGTCATCAAGTACAGGCTCCAAGTCTACAAGGAGAACACACATCAGTTGCTCGAAAGGTATGAGAGACTGGGCCTGATTGTTGAGTCGGACGGGGAGATCCCTCTGGAGGGACTCCGCGACCACCTAAAAGAAATTCTTGGCTAGGTCTTGTAGCCAATCATGCGGAGGAAATCCTTCCGCCACTTTATCCCTTCATCATCCTCGACGCCCTTGGGCTTGCTACCGTCAATAACTCCCATTATCCCACGCCCCTGCTCGGTCTCTGCCACTATCACCTGTAATGGATTCGCGGTGGCTGCAATGACCCTGCACACCTCTGGTACTGATTTCAGCTGGTTAAGCACGTTGATAGGGTATGCGTCCTTGAGGAGGATGACAAGGCTGTGACCGCATCCCAGCTTCAAGGAGTTATCCGCGGTTGCCTTTCTCAGCTCCTCGTCGTTCCCGTCGTGCCTCACTAGGCACTCCCCGGAAGCCTCGCTGAATGCCAGACCGAACTTGATGCCCGCTGCGCTTGATGAGAGTGCCTCGTAGACGTCTTCCACCGTCTTTATGAAATGGCTCTGGGCAAGGATGAGGTTACACTCATCGGGTATATCCATCTGAACAATTTTTAGATCCATAATGAACCAGTCTCGCCCCCGTTTTTAACGATTCCAGTCGGGAGGCGTAAATAGAGGCAAAGAGTTGATTTACAAGATGAATAACGGCGACGGAGACGAAAGCCACAAGAAGCCCGATGATTTCGCGGAGCGGTTCAGCGGATGGCACTACGAGCTAGGCTTTGGGGACGGCTCGGTCAGCGTCGCGCCCTACGTGCCCACGCCGCAGAGCCTGGGCAACAAGATGCTTGAGCTAATCGAGGCAGGACCAGGAGATGTCCTGTATGACCTCGGCTGCGGGGATGGGAGGTTCCTAATCACCGCGGTGGACAAATTCAATGTCGAGAAGGCCGTCGGGTATGAGCTCAACAAGCACCTCTACGAGGTGGCGGAGGACAACGTCGCCAAGAGTGGGCTGATTGATGAGATCAGGATCGAGAGCTGTGATTTCATGGATGCCGATTTCAGCGAGGCAACGATCATCACTTTGTACCTCACAACCTCTGGAAACGCCAAGCTGCGGCCCAAGTTCAAGGAGGAGCTCAAGCCGGGAACGCGCATCATCAGCCACGATTTCCCCATAATGGGTTGGACCCAATCAACACCGGATAAAGAGGCATTGAACATCGGAGCCCACAAGGTGTTCATTTACAGGGTACCTGAGGCTTACACCGAGAAGGACGAGAAGAAAGAAAAACCATCAGAGGACAGGTGGGGCAGAATAAAGAAACTTTTTGAAAGGTTATAGGTAGGCTAGTCCTTCCAGAGGCCCAGCGCCAGCGCGATGATTGCCATCCTCGCGTAGATGCCGTGACCCACCTGCCTGAAGTACCACGCGTTGGGCATATCATCAACATCTGTGCTGATTTCGTTAATCCTCGGCAACGGGTGCATGATGACCACATCCTTCTTGCCGTGCTCCTCGATCATCTTCCTGTCCATGACGTAGCTGTCCTTGACCTTGTCGTACTCCTCCTGGCTCGTAAACCTCTCCCTCTGAACACGTGTCATGTAGACCACGTCCAGATAGGGCATGTTCTCAGTAAGATCGCTGACCTCGATGACCTCGACCTTCCCCTTGACCGCCTCAAGGACCTCCTGCTTCATCTTGAGGATGTCCGGGGCGATGCAGTAGACTTTTACGTTATAGTGACGCAGGGCCTTGAGCAGGCTGTGAACAGTCCTACCGTTCTTCAGGTCGCCCACCATGCCGATGGTTAGTCCGTCGATCTTGCCCTTGGCGTACCTGATACAGTGCAGGTCAAGCATGGTCTGGGTGGGGTGCTCCCACGTACCGCTGCCGCCGTTGATGTATGGTACTTTGGCTACTTTCTTCGCCCTGAGCGCCGCATCACTATCGGGGTGCCTCATGACGATGACGTCAACATAGTTGCTTATCGTGCTGATGGTGTCCTCGAAGGTCTCGCCCTTCTTGGCGCTGCTGGTCATGGGGTCCGCGACAGTCGTGACGTTTCCGCCCAGTCTGAACATGGCTGTCTCGAAGCTGAGCCTCGTCCTCGTGCTTGGCTCGAAGAACATCGAGCCCAGTACTTTGCCCTTTGCCAGGTCGCTGCTCTCCTTTGAGATATCGACCATTTTGTCCGCAACGCTGAGGATATAGTCGAGCTCTTCTCGGCTATAATCCATCATGCTGATGAAATGTTTGTTCTTGAAATCTGCTGCCTTAACCAAAGCTCTCACCGTACCAAAGGAAGGGGAATCATTCCCTTATCTTTCTTACCGTAAATAGCCGTAAAACTGATTGATTTCGAAGTTTTATCCACGCAATTGGAATCTCAATCTTTATCGCCTGGAATGGAAAGAAGGTATGAGATTACACGAAGCGGATATATGAGAATTAGAAAGACCAGGGTTTTAGCAGCTAGAATAAGCTGGGCACACTGACAAAAAGCCTGAAAAAAAGTTTCATCTACGAGTCACCGAACGACGAGAGGATCGCACAAGTGGACGACGACCTCATGATCCACACGATCATTAAGGACTGGAAGCCCATTTACCCGAAGACGACTGATAGCCTGAAACGGATAGCTGAGATACAGAAGTACCTCAAGGATAGCTCCAAGAGACCCGAGCTCTAGGACGGGTACATCCCTATATCTATCAGGAAGTCTTTTAGCGAGTTCGTTAGCTCGAAATCCTTCAATTGGTTCAGCGTAACCCACTCCGCCTCCAAGGCGTCATCCATGGGGCACATCTCGCCGCTCTTCACCACTGCCAAGTATTGGATAATAACGAAGTGGTAATAGACCTCTCCCTTCTCATCATATTCGATCTTGTCAACTACTCCGAGGCGTTTAATCAGCTCAACGTTGAGGCAGGTCTCCTCAAGCGCCTCCCTGACAGCTGCATCCTCAATTTTCTCACCCACCTCAACGAGGCCACCTGGGACAGACCATAGCCCCTTATCGGGGTTCGCGGCTCGCTTGATGAGAAGATACCTTTCGCCGTCAGTGATCATTATTCCGACACCGGCAATTGGCTGGGCTGGGTACTCCCTTCGACGGCTCATAACTTGATGAAGGTGGGGAGATGGTATAAACCTAGTCCATCCCTCTGCTCGCCAGCTCCATGTGCACGAACCTGCTCATGGCTGTGCTTGAGCTGCTGGCTGGGTAGAGCTCAGGCAGTATCTTTACCCATAGGGGGAACCTGCATTTCAACGCCGTGCCCTTGATGATGGCCTCACCAGGCGGCAGGTTTCCTATCAACTTGGCGAACTCGTTTCCCATGATCTCGGCTACCCTGTTCTTGTCCACGTCCTCCAGGCCGTGGCAAACAATGTTGTTGGCACACTGGGTGATGACCGTCTTCTCTACGGTGCTGAGCCTCTGCGTGACAGCCCACAATCCTACACCGTTCCTCCCACCGTTGGTGGCTATCTCCTTGATTACGTTCAACAACTTGCCGCGGGTATCCTTGTCCCCAATCTCAAAGACGCCGCGCTGGGGCGCGTAGTACATGGCCTCTTCTAGAACAATAATGCACCCGAACTTTCTGTTCTCAAGTGCCTCGTTGAATATCTTCTTAAGCACTTGACTCACCACGAGTTGCTTATGGGTCCATGTATCCTTGCCCACGGATAGGTCCATGATGACCACGTGCTTGTCCTTCAGTAGCTCAACGGGGGCAAGGGGCTCGGAGTTACCGTCGGGGATGAGCTTGCTGTTCCCGACGCTGTTGATGACCTGCTGCTTGTAGCTCTCGAACTCCTCCTCCTTCTTGTTGAAGCCCAGCTTCTCTGGCTTGACCCATGTGATTGCTGTCTGAAGCTTGTGCTTGGTCACGGGAACGGCCTGGGCGTAAAGGATCTTCAAGGCATGAATCATGATCTTGGCGTTCCACCATGTCTTCTGCCACCCAAACTCCCCCAGGTAGTCCTCCCACGGGATGGCCCCAGGTTGAAAGAAACGGCTCCAAGGCACCTTCAACGTCTTCTCTTGGCCCAGGTGCTCCCTGAGGCTGTTGTACTCCCCGTCCTTGTCGACGATGAGGAAGCGTACCGGCGGGCTGGCGTTGGCAGCCCTGCTGATCATGCTTATCGCGGTGGTGGTCTTGCCCGTCCCCACGGCCCCGCAGATGAGACAGCTCTGACGGATGAGGCTGTACAATCCCAGCTCCACGTCAAGATCTGTGCTTGGGTCGTTGCCCAGCAGGATCTTCCACTCCCCCTTAGGCTTCGTGAACCGCTGTATCACGTCCCTTTCGGCGAGAAAGACCGGCGTGTTCGGGGATAGTGGGTACCTCAAGGGCCTCAGACTGTCTCCGTTATCAAGCCAACCCCATTGGTACGCCACCGCGTGGAGCGTGCTGTCCTCCACGTCTGTAATGACTCTGCCCTCCCTGAGCATGACCTCCTCGTACTCTCTGACACGCTTGTGCGGGAACACCTTGGTTACCTGGTAGACTACCGGCTGCCCGTTCTTTGGGTGGTCGATATAAACAAGGTTCCCCTTGGCAAGCTCCAGCCCTCTTAGCATTAGGATCGTGATCTCGTTGATGCCGTATTCGCCCGTGCTGCTGTAAGTGTGCCCTACTCTTAGACTCCCATCCATCTGCTCTCCCCCCAGAACGGCGCTACCTGCGTGATCTCCCCGTTGACCCTGCTCACCCTGCCCAGGACTTCGCTGTAAACGTCGCTGATGAACCTCTTGGTCACCTTGACCGCCTCGTCTGCCTTGACGATGGGGTAAGGTATCCCGTTCCAGTAGCTTGTCGAGTAGCTATAGTTGGCTATGTCATCAAACTGGTCCAGGCAGAAATCAGGCACATCAATTCGAACAGGCGGAATCTGCCACTCCTTGGTTAGCCTGACGTAGCTGCTATAGATTGGCGTGTCAACCGCGTCCATAAACGGACTGGTCTTGGTCGCCATCTGGAGGCCCATCCTTGGGCTGAATATTTCAGTCATCTCTCCAGGGTTCAGGGCGTGGAGCATCAGGAAGCTATCGGTGAAATCGGTCTCCCTGCTCAGTCCTAGGACGTGGATGAGATACCTGGCACTGGGTCTCTTCACAATACCAGCGATAGCAATCCCGCTCTCCCTGCACCTCCTGAGAAGCCTGTTCACCGCGTTGATGAGCCTCTGCCTGTCCTCCTGCTTGCCCGCGTTCTGCCACCAGTTGCTATACGCCAGGGGGCCGTCGATGAAGATGAGCTCTGTCTCTGTACCCTGCTCAAGGTACCTGTACGCAGTCTCGTACAGTCGTGCCTCCCTCCTGATGTCCACGAGGCTCCTGAAGTTGTACTGTGCGCTGTATGGCTCGGACAGGGACTCGGGACTTAGGAAGAACCGCTTGCCGTCAGGTAGCGCATAGGCCAGCGCCCCTATCACCGCGTACTGCCTTGACGCGAGGGGGATGACCTGGCTTCCAGCATCAACCCCTACGACATGGACATAGTCCTCTCTCTTGGTCAGTGGAGTTATTATAATCTCATCCCTGATCCATGCCGCCAGCTTGTTCACTTTTGGCGTCTGCTCGAAAACGTTCTCGGTGATCTCGTCCAGAATCAGGTTCCTCAGGGACAGGCTCAGGTTTTCATGTGATGCTGGAATCGTTTTTTCCGGCGCAAATATTTTCTCCTTGACCGCTAGCATCTGTTTCACGTTTCCTGTAATACCGTTCTGCGCAACACTTTTTTTCCAGGATATTTAAACCATACGCATGTTTTGAGCGTAATTTGGGATATTAGCTGTTTTATATATAAAGCAAGAAATTATTGCGCTCGTTAAATACGGATAAAAACGGGTTTTCCGACTTGACCCCAAAAATAAAGTTCAAATAACAAATGACATACACATGTCTTAATCGATATGTCACCAAAAAAGAGCCTAAAAGAAGCAGTTTTTCGGGAATTTCTCCAGGATCCGAGCCTCGGACCCAGCGAGATGACCAAGAAGCTGGACGCAAAATATAACTCAGTTAAAGCTGCTTTCGCCAAGCTCACGGAGGAAGGATTCCTTGAGCGCCCAAGCAGAGGAAGCTACAGACCAAACATGGCAGCCATTGTCCTGGACCTCATGGACCGCATAGAGAAACTGGAGTCACAGGTGAAGTAACATGATCAAATGGGAAAAAGTCCTGAAGAACATATCACCGAAGACCAGCCAGTTCAAGGTGCTCACGTACCTGGCTTTCAAGGGACCCAGCCAGCCATCGGAAATCTCGGCTGATATTGGAATCCCAGCGGGCACCGTCAGGCCAGCCCTGAGGACATTGTTAGACAAAGGATACGCCGTGCAGTTCGAAAACGGTAGCTACTCAAGTCTCGTACCATTCACAGACATCGTCTCACATTTATACTCGGTGACCAAAAAGTAGGCGGGGAAGCCATGTGGGTTCAGATGAGCTAGAGGGACTGAGACGGGCAGAAAGCCAGCGTGATGTCCTGATGTGCCTCATAGAAACAGGAGAGCCCATGTCATCCCAGAATATATCCGAGAAGCTGGGCATCACCGTGAACGCAGTCAACATCGCCCTATTCCAGCTCAACAAGAAGCAACTGGTTGACAGGGTATCGAGGGGCATCTACCGCTACCAGATGGGACCGATTCTCTTAACTCTTCTAAAGGAGTACTTTAGTCGATAGACATGGGCCTGACACAACTGGACCCCAAGACATCAGCGTTCAAGATTCTTGTGTACCTCACATTCAAAGACAGGCCTATGAAGCCCCTTGAAATAACAAAGGGACTGGGCGTGAACGGCTCAACAGTCAGGGCCAGGCTGGCCGAGTTGAAGAAGAAGGGGTTAGTGGAAAGCGTCTCTGATGGGTACGTCTCCAAGGTCACCAGCTACGATATTCTGATGAAGCTGACCCAACCCTAGCTGAGCTTGATGAGCTTACCCACTTTTCCGATATTGAGCTGCCTCATGCCGCGGTAGACCTTCATGTACCCGTTCTCGATCCTGACCTTGTCGCCTACGCTTCCCTGTCTGATCTGCTCGTTCCACATCATGAGGACGATGTCCCCGGACTCATCTTCAAGGGTACACTCGGTAACAGTTAGCGTCTGCCAGCTCCTCCTGCTCCTGACCTCCCTCGCAAACGCCTTCTCTATGATCTCGCCGTGGACGATGATCTTCCTCATCTCGGTGGAAAGTTCTGCTATGGTGGGCAGTTCAACAGGCTCGATCACTTTCCTATACCAGTCGGTCTTGTACGGCACCGTATTGATGAAGCCAATCTTCTCGAATCCGTTGGACTCCAGGAACCCCTTGTTCTTCTCGTTCCACTCCACGTTCCCCACTGTCCAGATCTTTGCCGGGCTAAGCTCCATGACTGCCTTGAACGCATCCGACGCTATCCCCTTGTCCTGGAAATCAGGGTCAACGTATATCCTCACCAGCTCCTTGTGGTCGAAGCCGTTCTCGCTGAGGATAATGCCCCCGACGACGACCTCCTCGCGGAGGACGCAGTAGGTCTCAAGCTTTTCAATGTAATAGAGGTGGTCCTTGACGGACTTGTAGCCTCTAGGTCCCCAAGCCTCCTTGCCGTGCTGCTCCGATGCATGCTCGTACGCCCTCTGGGAGACCAAGGCCAGGACACCCGCATCGTCCTCTGTGGCCTTCACCAATTGAATATCGTTGGATGCCATATCAATCCCTACGATTAACGAAGCTTCCTTTATTATACCTATCACGAGCTCAGGCAGCTAAGACTTATAGGATATCATCAAGAAATGTAGGTTTGATATAGATTGTCAAACAAAACGCCGGGGAGGATAAGGGAAAGAACGGATGCCTTGCTAAGGCTCAAGAGGGCACCGAGCCAGGAGATCATATTCTACTACATGCTTGAGACCGGCAAGACGATGACGGTAAAGGAGGTAGCCTCTGAGCTGGACCTCACCGCCAAGTCCGCAGAGAGGGCCGTCGCCAAGCTCCTCGATAAGGGGCTGCTACAGCGCTCCACATTCAGGGAGGGGACCTATACCTGTGACTCCAGAATGATCGTGGTATCCCTGCTGAGGACGGTTATCGAGCTATACGAGGACCTGGAGAACAGGCGCTAGCCGCTCTTCCTAATCTTTTCCACTACCTCATCATCGACCCAGGCCATCCCCTTCGAGGTGAGCCTAGACTCGCCACTCTTGCCACTTGGCTTGAAGATGTGGCCCCGTTTCCTCATCTCGTTTAATCGTGCTGCAACGATGACTTCCTTTCCGCTTGCCTCAAGGCACTCCCTGATCTTCTTGCTGGTGGCCTCCTGGTTCTTCATGGAGTACAGGACGAGTCCGATGGCCTCGTAGTGGCTGATCTCTGCCCTTGTCACGATGACTGGCCCGTTCTGCCCGATCCTCACGATGTTGCGGAGCCTGTCCTCGGTCTGCTTTAGGTCGAGAATGCTAAGTTTTTCGCTGATCTTGTCAAGAAAATCGTCCGTGAGGAGGGCTAGGGCCTCAAGTACCTCTTCCTTTGTGTCCCCTGAGACAGTGAGTGTGCCGTAATCGGTCTCGATGTTGAGCTGTAACTTGGGCATAATTAATCACCCTTCTCGTTGATGACGTAGAGGTATCCCCTCTTCTTGTCCTTCCAGCGCCTGAGGCTCCCCCTCTTTATCTGCCAGCTGAGGACACCGCTAATGGTGCTCTTGGGAAAGAATATGGCGTTGGCCTCCATGGCCTCGCGGAGCTCACCTATGGCGCGGGGAGTCTTGCCCCAGTCAGTCTCAAGGAGGGACACGATGGCCTCGCTGCACTGGGTGGTGTGCTGGATCTTGGGGTACTTGACATCGCCGTTCTTCTTCGACTTGGCCTGCGTCTCGAACCCCTTCTGGTTGAACGCCTTGGTTACCTTCTCGACGATCGAGTCCAAGTCATCTAGGATGGAAAGTACCTCCTCCTTGCTTCCCCCTATCTCCAGCTCCTTGTCTCCTATTCTGACCTTGACGTGGAATGGGGTTTTGGGCATACAATCACTCACTAGAACGTTTTCTAATATGGTGTAAGACTGGATATAATACTTATGAGGGGGGTGAGGCTCATTCGATGATGGCCCTAATGGCCGCGTTCAGGAGCTTATTCACCTGCTGCGGTGATGCCTTGCCCCTTGCCTTCCCCATAATTACCCCCATAAGTGGCCCCATGGCCTTCATGCCCCGATCCTTGACCAAGTCCTCCAGTTCCTTGACGGAAGACTCAACGAGATGTTTGACCTCCTCATCGCTCATCATCTCAAGGCCCAGCTCTGTGATCGCCCTTTTGGCGTCGTGGGTCGGGTTCTTGGCCAGATAAGCGAGCATATCCGGGATGGACTCCTTCACAGTCATACCGTCCTTGACCAGCATGAACGTTCCCCTGATCGCGTCCTGTGAAAGATCATCTGTTGGGACGCCGTCCCTCCTGAGCTTGGTCAGGTCCTCGGTCAGTGTGACAGCAAGTAAGGTTGTTGACAGCCCCTTGCCTGCGAGCTCCTCAAACAGATCGAGGTGCTCAGAGTCAAGTATCTGGATGGCTAGCTTCTCGTTCAGCTCGTATTTATCCTGGTATTTCGCCAGCTTCACCTCGGGCATGTCGGGTAGTTTTGCCGCTAACGCCTCTATCTTCCCAGCAGTTACCTGAGTGGGTTTAACGTCAGTCTCTGGGTACATCCTTGCCGCTCCTGGTCGCGGGCGCGTGAACCTTGTTGTTCCATCTGGGTTGGCTGAACGGGTCTCCGCAGGTACTCCACTCAGGGCTTGGATAGCCCTATCGACAACAGCGACAAGCGCCGCCTTGCACTTGGACTCGTCATCTGCAACAATGACCACTGCGTCACCGGACTTGGCACCCATTGTCTCTCTGAGCTTGTTAACCTCTTCCTGAGTAATCTTGTAACCAGGCAGCTCATCGGTATGGAATATCCCCCTAACGCCGCCTTTGAACTTTGCATGGTCGCTCATCTCGGTGCCCAGTCTTCTATTTGGGCAGAGTTCCTTACCTGTGAGGCCGTTGAACCCTTTGAGCTTGACGGCGTAGACCTTGCTTCCCCTCTGGAGAGCGTTGAGCAGTATCTTAGACTCAGTCTTGGCGAATATCCCCGATACATCAACTAGATCTTTTTTCAGATCATCAAACTTTACGCCCCTAATTTTAAGCTCCTCCTGGATCTCAACCAAGGTCGCCTGCCTCTGAGCCTCGTACTCTACGAGGGTCGTTAGCATACCCAGGTCTTGGGCACCCTTGATCTCGATGATACCACCGTTCATGATGCTGACGTTTACGTCTTGCCTGATGGTTCCTATGCCCCTACGGACCTTGCCCGAGGCCCTGAGAATACTTCCGATCCTTCGGGCTACATCGTATGCCTCCTGAGGTGTGTGCATCTCGGGAGCCGTTGTGACCTCTATTAACGGAATTCCCAACCTGTCCAGCCTGTATGTGATGGTATCTCCGTCTTCAGACATCTTACGTGCAGCGTCCTCCTCGACAGCCACCTGTTCCAAGTGGTAGGTCTTACCCCCCACCTCTATCTCGCCACCTAGGCTCACGACGCTGGTCCTTTGGAATCCGCCGGTGTTGCTGCCGTCTACTACGGTCTTGCGCATGACCTGCACCTCGTCCACGGGAGTTCCCTTTGTCATCAAACTGAACATGAGCGCGATATCCACAGCCTCCTTGTCCATAGGGCTCGGTGGCTCCTCGTCCATCTCGACGAGGCAGCTTGTCCTGTGGTCGGCCTCGTAGATGATGGTCTTTCCCTTGAGGAACTCGAACAAAGCGGCGGGGTCTATCTCACCCAACTCGCTCTGGGCGGGCCTGAGTTTGCGTGTGAAAGTGAAATCGTAGCCATCCTTGTTGAGCTCAGGTGGACAGTTACAGAACAGCTTGGTCTCCGTTGCTAGCTCTTGGTGGATCTCGATGCCCACAGTCAATCCAATTTTCTTGTAGTCCATCAGCCCATCCTCCTCAGGTAAGGAGTCCTTGGATTAAACTCGTTCACGAGGTTAGTTAGCATGAGCTTCTTGACCTCGTCCAGGTCCTCTGTCTGGCCAAGGCACCACTTGAGCTTAACATACGCGGTCTCGCCGTGCATGTCCTCCAGTGGAACAGCTTCTCGATCGATGAGCTCCCTGCCGTGGCTGTACACGTTGAGGTTTACCCTACCCCATGTGCACTGGCTAACAATGCCCACGAAGACGCCATCCTTCCTCGCCCTTTCCACGGCTGGCCAGAGGCTCTGGTTGACTTGCCCGAGGCCTGTTGCCTCGATGATAAGCCCCCTGTAATCCTCGTTCAGGAAGTACTCCAGTATGGAGGGGTTGTAGTCTGGGGCGAACTTGACGAGAGCGCACTTGTCACTGAACTTGTTGAGCAGCTTTGGCTCGGAGTCCTGCCTGGGTCTCACCCTTTCGTTGAGCATCTCCACCTTCCCGTCCTTGTATCGTGCGAGCGGGAAGTCGTTAACGGGTTGGAACGCGTACCTTGTGCTGGTGTGGCACTTCCTTACCTTTGTGCCCCTGATGTAGCTGATGCTCTCGTCGCTGGTGTTCTCGTGTAAGCCGATGCACACCTCCGCGAAGGGGGCGTGGGCTGCTGTGTATACTCCACCCATCAGGTTTGTGGCATTGTCGCTGCTGGGCCTGTCGCTGCTCCTCTGACTGCCCACGAATATAACTGGGCAAGGCAGGTTCTGTAGGGCGAAGCTCATGGCCGCGCTGCTGTAGCCCATCGTGTCCGTGCCATGAGTGAATATTATGCCGTCAGCGCCAGCCTTGATCTTGTCGTATGCCCTCTTCGCCATCCCAGCCCAGTGCTCCATCCCAATGTCCTCGCTAAACACGCTGTACAGGATGTCGGCGTCCACGTCGGCTACCTCGACCAACTCAGGTACGACCGCCAGCAGGTCTCTGCTGGACATGGCAGATATCACGCCTCCAGTCACGTAGTCTATCCTTGAGGCGATGGTGCCGCCGGTGCTGATGATGCTGACTTTGGGCAACCCCTTCTCGGCTTCTGGCAGCGGCGGCTGCTTGAACTCAGGCTTTGGCGCGGTGCCGGTTTTCTTGATATTCATGGACTCGGCGTATGCCAGCCCAATGTTGTAGCCAGAGACCATCTTGATTATGAGGTGATGCTCGTCGTATGTCTCGACCCTGGGCATCAGGCTTCCCCTGTACTGCTGGTTATTGACAGATATCTCCAGCTTGTCGCCTATCTCGACCCCGGCGGTTTCGAGGGCCGTCCTGAGCTTTCCCCTGTATCCGGTAAGCTTGTTCTCTGTCAATTTGAATCAGAGAAGAATGACCTCGTTTCAGCTATTAAAATATGGTTTATCGGTATAGCGAGAGACTCGATCAAGAAAAATCAAGGTTCACCTTCTGATCGGATTAACCTCGACACGGTTAGATTAGTGAGGAAGTAGGTCTGCTCCGAGTCAAGGTAATTCTCCACTGTTTCATCGTAGAAGAGCCGGGCATCAGCGGGGAACTCGCCATCATCGACGGTCAGTACGATTGTAAAGGGGATAAATGGGAGGATGTTAAGGCTGACGGCAACATCCCCGTACGGAAAGTCCACCTTTGAACCCCCTAGAACTTTGGCCGCTGTTTCGAGCTTGGCGGGCTCTTTGAAACTCTTGATGAGTCTATATCGTTCCCCCAGAGTGTCGCGCCCGGTGAATTGTACTCCCCTGAACTGCTTGCTTGATATTAGTATGCCCGTCGGCTTTTTCTCCTGTGACTCCGAGTACGCTGACAGAACGTAGAATATGGTGTTCGATGCCTTTCTCCCGGTTCGCTGTGCCATGTCAACGGGCTCACCGATCAGAGTGTCTCTGATCGAACCGTTGTTGAGGTCAAGCTCAAACCCTATGAGGTCAAGCCTATCTCTCGCGGGAAAACCGAGGCGGCCTGGCAATGATTTAACGGCTTCCTTGCAGTATTTCCAAGTCCATAGCTCAAGCGGATTGGTGGGCATCAACATTAGATTGGGATGATAGTTAATAGAATAATCGGGCTAAACTAACGTCTTTGAGACGTACACGCCGTCCTTCACGTAACCGAGCCTTGCATAGTACTGCTTTGTCCCTAGGGCGCTCATCACCACCATCTTGCCCATGTCGTACTGCTCGTGGGCAGTCTTCTCGGCCTGCCCCATGAGGCGTTCACCCCAGCCCATGTGCTGCCAGTCACTTCCCTCCTGTCCCACCGGGGTCATCCTGCCATAGACGTGCAGCTCCCTGATGAGCCCCGTCTTTGACGTGATTTCTGATCTGTGGGGATTATCACCGGGCATCCTGAGCCTGATGAAACCGACCAAGGTATCGTTCCTGTCCTCGGCGCTGATGAACTCCTCGGCTCCACCGGAGGACTCGTAGCTCCTGTGCACCAGCCTCAGGCTGTCGGGGTCGATCTCGATGCCGTCCCTGGCCCTGTGGCCCACCTCCCTACACCGGATGCAGTTGCAGCGCTTGCCTTGCTCCTTGAGCCTCTCCTTGACTAGGTCCCTGATGTGGCTTTTTGTGATCCCCGCGCTTATCTGGTGGATCGGTATGTCCCTCTGGATACGCATGATCCTGATCCAAGGCGGTACCATCTCCTTGACCTTGCTGATGAGCTCGATGCCGTCCTCGTTGGTGAATGGCGTGTAATTCCCTGCCTTCCACCACTCGTAAAGTCTGGTTCCCTCGCAGACCAGTGTTGGGTATATCTTGAGCATATCGGGCTTGAACAGGGAGTCCTCAAATATACGCTTGAACCCCTCAATGTCCCGCTCCATGTTGCTCCCTGGCAGGCCGGGCATCATGTGGTAGCATATCTTGAGCCCGGCGTCCCTCATCACTCGGGTCCCGTCGATCACGTGCTGGACGGTATGACCCCTGTCCACCAGTTCGTAGATGTCATCGTACACGTTCTGGACACCGATCTCCACCCTTGTGCACCCCAGGTCAAGCATCCCGTCAACCTGTTCGAGTTCAAGCTGGTCTGGACGGGTCTCAAACGTGATTCCAACGTTCCTCGTCACGCTGTGCTCGGCGTTGAGCTTCGCCTCCTCCAGTGTGGTTGAGGGCTGGAGGGTGATGGCGTCGAGGCATCCCTTGATGAAACCGCGCTGATAATCGATGGGAGACGCGGGGAAGGTGCCGCCCATGACAATGAGGTCTATCTTGTCCACGGTGTGACCTATCGCTTCAAGCTGCTCTATCCTGCACCTGACCTGGTCGTACGGTTTGAAAGCGTTCTGTGCGCCCCTCATGGCGGCTGGCTCGTGGCCAGTGTAGCTCTGGGGGGAATCATTGTCCGGTCCTCCCGGGCAGAAAGCGCATCGACCGTGGGGGCACGCAAGGGGCTCGGTCATGACGGCCACCACGTTCACGCCGCTTAGGGCCCTCGTTGCCTTCCTTCTCAGAATCGGGATCAATTTCTTCCGCTCATCTGGAGTTAAGAGCGCTATCAGCTCCGAGTTTGACGGTACATAGCCCAGGTTGTGCTTCTTGGTCACGGTGAACTTGGCCTGCTCAACGTTCCTGCGGGTAGGCCTGTCAATGGATAGCAATATCTCGATTATCTCTCGGAGATGGTTCTGCAAAGCAGTTCAAAGAAGAATTGGTTGGTTAAAAAAGGTTAGCGCCTGCGTCGGCGTCCTCTATTGCCCCACCTGTCCGTAGGTGCATTGGCGATCCTCTTGGAGTAGTTGGACCTCATCCTCTTTCTAGGGGAAAGACTTGTCCTCTCCATCCTATCGACCTTAGGTGTCTGCGCCCTTACTTTTCCAGCCTTCGTTAACGAGCCGTGTGTAGGCATATTATATCACTGCGAGTTTTACTGGTCGGGTTGTTTTAAGTCTTGTGGACAGAACGGCGCGTCGTGTCCAGGTATCACGGTGGCCGCGTTTAGGGCCCTGATTTTCCGTAGACTAGCTATTGCTTCTTCCTCTCGGACGTTCATCGTTACTACGCTCGGAGCCTGCAACCCGAGGAGATCCTCTTTCACGATAACCGCGTCACCGACGAGGGCCACCAGCCCTTCATCTGTGTCGACGAGGGTCGTTATGCTACCCGGCGTATGCCCTGTCGTCTCGATTATCCTGACGTTGTCTGATATCTTTCTCTCCCCGCGGACCTCCTGCACGTCCAATATCCCGAAGAACGCATCGGTGAACTCGGGCCAGTACAGCCTGTTGCAGTACTCGACCTCCTTCTCGTGGACATACAGCGGCTTCCCTTTGAAGAGGTAGTTTGACTCTATGTGGTCGTAGTGGCAGTGGCTGTTGATCACCATGTCTATGTCCTCGGGCTTCAGGTCGAACTCGGCAAGCCTCTTCTTGAATGCCCCGTACCTACCCAGCTGCAGTATGCTGGGGTCGTGCACGATCTTCAGGTCACCGTCCCTGATGAGCACTGTGTTTGTGCTGCCTAGGCTGAACACGTTGCCCCCGTAGACAGCGTTAACTGTCTCCTGGGGCATAGGTGTCAGTGGCCACCTGATACTCAGGACCGGGTGTCCGTCGTGTACGCCGACCCTGTGGTAGAAGCAGTGGAACAGGATATCTACTTGTGTGCTTTCACTCACTCTCAATCACCCATACACCAGGTTGGATGTACGAGTTCTTTAGTTTTTCACGGTTATCCGACACTAAACACAATGGATTCGTGGAAACCATGTCCAGCGCGGGCTCACAGTCCACGCCCAGAATGCTCATCAGGGCCGCGAGGCCCTGGGGATCGCGTAATCCATATCTGTCCTCTGCCCCGCTGGAGGCAACGACGGGTAGGTCATACTTGATGGCTATGTCCAGGCTCTTCTTGATGGCGACGATTCTTTTAGCCAGGAGGTGCCTGTCGTCCACCAGCAGGTCTTTGATGCTGACCTCGAACCCCGTGCCCGAGTCCCTCATCATCCCCGCCTGCCTCCTATCCAGGTAGAGGCGTTTCTTTGTGGCTCGGTCAACTGGAAACCTGATGAGGTCCACCCTGTGGTCGTGGGCGGCCTGCCGGGCCACTGATTTGCTCCTGCAGTGGACGACGATTACCTCAGTGCAGTGCCTGAGCTTTCTGAGGTGCTTGCCCAGCTCGTTTTGGTCCCTCGGGTACAGGTCAAACCTGTTTATCACGTCGATAACATCTGAGCCCGTCTTTTCTGTGCCGACCGCGGTGTACCCCAGCGCCTTCGCTTCATGGAGCATCAAATCTAGTGCTTTCTCGTCCTTTGGCATCAGGCTGAGGTCTATGAACTCACGCATCCTGTGTCAGCTCTTGGATGTGGTCGTACATTAGCTTGACGGGGTCCGCCTTGTGGAGAACCAGCAAACGGGCCTTGATCCTGATGGAGTCATGGGAGTCCAGCCTGATGACGCCGATGGCCGCCTTCTGCTTGTCCAGCCTCATGTACATGTTCTTGTTCTCGTCGATCCTGTTGCCGAGGCTCTCCAGTACCTGGTGGAGGTCGAGGCTGCTCATGCCCAGAAGCACGTTGTCGAAGGTCACGGTGGCTGGTCTCCTGTTCTTCAGGACCCATTTCAGCATGACGAGGGGGTCGCCGAAGACGCCCGTGAACTTTACCTTCTCGCATGGGGGCACCTCAATGTCCTCGGGGAACAGGTTGGAGACAGCGTCAATCACCTTTGACTGGTCCTCGGTGGCGTGGACCAGGGTGGTGATCTCTAGGTTTTGCACGGGTCTCTGCTTTGCCATCTTAGTTCCTCATATGTATCTTTGATCTGGGCGTTGACTTGCCGGACGGGGCTCTGGTGCGGTCACATCCATACCGTTTCATCTCTCTTATTTAGGGAGCACGTTTTTTGAGTAACGTTTTTGTATCCAGCGCTTCCCCATTCCTGTGGTTGCGGTCGTAGCTCAGTGGATAGAGCACGGGTCTTCGGAACCTGTGGTCGGGGGTTCGAATCCTCCCGACCGCGCCATTCTTGCGCGCGCGTTTAACTGGGGTTTAGGTTAATTTACCTGGGTATAACAGCGTTCTGGGAACCGGGAGGTATATCTGATTAATCTAGTGCCAGGTTTTTCATCTACCACTTGAAAAAGCGTTCTTCCGTCCCTGTGATCCTCAAGATCATTAACAATAGATTGAACAAGATACATGGAGCGTCCCAGCAATCACGTCGAGGCGGGTCTTCGCCCCGTAAACAATTAATACAGATACAGTAACCGTTTTTTCTTCTATAAAGCCACCATTCTATGTCTTTAAACTTGGAGCTTCTTCGAACAGGCATCCAAATATCCAAAACCAAGTCCTGTAAGACTCCGAGACGCCGTAGGTCCATCTTTTGATATATTTTGTCTTGCG
>JAUWLH010000280.1 GCA_030613835.1 Candidatus Bathyarchaeota archaeon
TGCTATGGTTATGGGTTCATGTTTCTCGTTGAGGCTCTGGTAGGGGTCGGGAGTCAGGGCGAGGATGCGTTTTCGGAGCCCCGAGTAGTCTGCGGGCGGTAGCTTGGGTACGAGGTTGTGGAGGCTGCGGGTGAATCCTTCGAGTTGGCGGTAGGGCATTCTGTAGAGGTATCTGATGGTTGTGAGGAGTTGGATGTAGTTGGGTGTGAGGCGGTATGGTGGGCCTACTTTGCCTTTGTTCATGGCTTTCAGGTCTTCTTCGTAGTTTTCTAGGAAGCTTAGGTCGAGTATGAGTTCTCCTCGCTTGATGAGTCTCTCATCGGTCTCTTTCCATCCCATGGATTAGATATATTTCATTATTGATCTAAAAGTTTACCTATTAATCCACAAAGCATTAATTTAATATCCCAGAGTCCTGTGTTATTCAATCGGTGATTGTATGCGAGGACAGGGAAAAGAGTTCATGGAGAATACGAAGTACAGAAACCTTGAGAAATCGGATCAGGTGAAGAAACTGCCCCAGCCACCGCTGGCGTTACCGGCCGATGAGGGCAAACCCATCCACGACCTGCCAGACCCGAGAGATATCAAGGTAAACCCCGTGGATCTATCCGATGCAATAACCAGCCGCGTCAGTGTCAGGGCGTATAGTGAAACACCTTTGTCCTTGGACGAGTTGAGTTACGTGTTATGGAGCACCCAGGGCGTCAAGGAGGTAACGAACCGCCCCGCTACCCTGCGAACGGTTCCCAGTGCCGGGGCACGCCACTGCTTCGAGGCTTACGTGTTGGTGAACAGGGTTGACGGGTTAAAGCCTGGCCTCTACAGGTTCCTTGCTATAGATCACAAGCTCCAGGAGGTCGATATGTCCGATGATATATCTGAGAGGGTCACGGAGGGCTGTTTTGGCCAGCGCTTCGTATTAAACTCTGCCATTACGCTGATTCTCACCGCTGTCAGGTACAGGATGATGTGGAGATACACCGAGAGGGGCTACAGGTACATGCACATAGACGCGGGGCACGTAATGCAGAACCTCTACCTCTGCGCTGAGGCAATCAATTCAGGGGTATGCGCCATAGCTGCGTTCTACGATGACAAGATAAACCAGACCCTAAGGGTTGACGGAGAGGAGCAGTTCACTGTGTACGTGGGAGCCCTAGGAAAGAAGAGGTAGCTTACAAGCTTTATAACTCCCAGTTACCCAACTATTTTTGAACCTTCTATGAGCGATAAACTAATCAAGTTCCTAGAGAACCAGATCACTCTAGAGACCAAGATTGTAAAGTCTATCACGGATTCCGCCGACAAGATAGATAACGAGGCGGTCTCCATGGCCCTGCGGGGCATCAGTCTGGACTCCACCAAGCACGCTGAGATGTACCGGTCAGCCATCAGCCTCATGACCACCACAAGTGTGGCCCTCAACCAGGAGCAGTTGGACCTTCAGAAAAAAGTGGTGAGCGACCACATCAAGATGGAAGAGGCCGTGATAAAGGAGCTTGATAAGATGCTCCCATCCGTGAAGAACGAGAAAGTCGAGTTCCTCCTGATGGCCATCCTGCAAGACGAGAAACGCCACCACAAGCTGTTGAACACTCTGTACGAGATCCTGATACGGGGAGAGGCCGTCACCGAGGGTGACTGGTGGGACGCCGTGTGGGGCGATGTGCCAGGATTATGGGGATAAAACCCCCTCTCCCTTTTTCATATGTCGGCATTTTCCCGTTGAATTGTCCAATTATTGATTGTTTTATAGCCCCTAAATCCTCAGTTTTATTAACCCGTAACAACTACCTAATCAGATTCGACACGTGATGAATTTATGATATGGGGAGTCATAAGTCAAGCTGGAATCGCTCATCGAAGGAGCTTGATGCTTTATGTTTGGCTCATAAATGAGATGGTGTTAATTTAAATGGTAAAAAAAATTGTTTGCCGCTGCCACGATGTAACTGAGTCCGACATCAGGGCGGCCATTGAAACAGGTTACGACGACCTGGAGACGCTGAAAAGGATCACAGGCATATCCACGGGTCACTGCCAGGGAAAAACTTGCTTATCAATAACGATGGGAATCCTACGAGAAATGACAGGAAAGAATGTTGACCAGACTACAAGAATCAGGTCTCCGATTGACCCTATTACCCTCGGAAGCCTCGTCACAAAGAAGGAATAGATATATGAGTACAACGGTTGATTGGAGAATTTACGAGCACCCCATCCTGGAGTTCGATAGAGGGGACGAGCTCACGATATACCTCGATGGAAAACCCATGAAGGCTTTCGAGAAGGAGACCGTCGCGGCGGCTCTCTATGCCAACGGCCTCAGGGAGTTCAGCAAGAGCATCAAGTACCGCCGGCCCAGGGGCTTCTTCTGTGCCATAGGTCGATGCTCATCTTGTATGATGGAAGTGGACGGTGTACCCAATGTCAGGACATGTATCGCCATGTGCAAGGACGGGATGCAGATCAAGCGGCAGAGGTACCCGGCTGATTTACTGAACCCGATCCTCAATCTAATGAAGCTGCCTCCTGCGGTCTACATGAGGTTAATGACCCAGCCCGGTATCATCTACAAACCGGCCATGCTGATCATGCGTCAGCTCACGGGCCTCGGGACGTTCAAG
>JAUWLH010000074.1 GCA_030613835.1 Candidatus Bathyarchaeota archaeon
TGAACTCCGCAGGGTCATCGCTGTTCAGCGTCACATTTAGCCCCAGATCGTACATCTTCCTGATCCTCTCCAGGTCGCGTGGCCCAGGGTACGGGCTCCTCCACGTGGGGCAGGCCGTCAGCGTGATATTTCTACTAATCAACTCCTCAACCAGCTTAGGGTCTTCGATGCAGTTGACTCCATGGTCTACTCTGTCCGTTTTGAGTAGGTCGATGCACTCCCATATGTGCTTGGTGGAGTCCTCCTGATCGACGTCGCAGTGAGCTGTGACCCTGTAACCCTGCTCCCGCGCCTTCGCGTAGACCTCAATGTACTTGCTTGGAGGGTTGTCCTTCTCGTACGAATCAAGACCCAGCCCGGTGATCAGGTGCCTGTACGGGTAAGCTCGCTTCATCATCTCCCAAGCGCTCTCCACGGTGCGCTCCCTGTTGATGCACATGATGAGGTTCGCCTCGACTCCAAAATCCTTGAGGCCATTATTCCTGCCCTCAATGATGCCCGTGATAATATCATCGAATGTAATTCCCTGCTCAGTGTAGAACTGGGGGTCGAACTTGAACTCTACGTAGACCACGTTGTTCGCCTTGCATGTGCGGAGGAACTCGTAGGTGACCTCGTAGAAATCGTTCTTTGTCTTGATGACGCTGACGAACAGGTAGTGGAGGTCAAGAAAGCTCACTAGGCCGGATGTCCTGTTATTGAGAGCCTCCTCAACCTCCTTGACGGTCTTGAACGGGTAGTCCATGCCATTCCTCGACGCGAGCTTCAAAACCGTCTCTGGGCTAACTGTGCCCTCAAGGTGAACATGTAGCTCCGCCTTTGGAAGACCCTTGATGAATTCACGCATATCGTCTGAAACCGCGGTCATTTCCATGAAATACTCTCTATCTCAATATATGTTTAATTCCTCAACCCAAATCGGGATGGAATCTCCTTTATACAAAAAGAATCCCCTATTCTTCATCTGTTGATTACCATGAAGAACGATGAGCTAGTCGCAAAGATCAATGAGTTGATGAAGGAGTTAAAAATCCCAGGGGGCGCCGTGGGTGTCTACCATGGGGATGAAGTGTTCACACAGGGGTTCGGTGTGACCAACCTAACCCATCCGCTTCAGGTTGACGATGACACACTGTTCCAGATCGGATCGATAACCAAAAC
Source organism: Candidatus Bathyarchaeota archaeon (assembly GCA_030613835.1). GTDB lineage: Archaea > Thermoproteota > Bathyarchaeia > TCS64 > TCS64 > RBG-16-57-9. Next base: position 1,162 of record JAUWLH010000074.1, read on the forward strand.
CTTCGTAGGAACCATGATCATGATGCTGGTCGAAGCGGGGAAACTGGACCTCGATGAACCAATCAGGACATACCTTCCGGGCTTTAAGGTGCAGGACGAGGAGGCATCGTCCAAAGCCACGCTACGGCACCTGTTCACCCATACCGCTGGCTGGGTGGGCGACTGGTTCCCGTCAGGTATTGATCAAGGAGCGGGTGCGGTTGAGCACTACGTCAAGACCATGGTGGATGACCCGCAGGACACGCCGCTGGGCGAATTGATCTCATACAATAACGCTGGCTACAACCTGGCCGGTAGAATATTAGAGGTGGTAACGGGCAAGGTCTTCTCTGAGCTCATCAAAGAGATGATCTTCGAGCCCCTTGAGATGAGTCACACCTACACGCTGCCATGGGATGTCATGACCCACAGGTTTGTGTCAGGGCACTCCCCGAAGGATGACTGCGTCGAGGTGGCATCCCCATGGTTCATCGGCAGGGCCTCTGGTCCAGCAGGCGGTATCATCACCAGCGTCAAGGACATGCTCAAGTACATCAAGTTCCAACTAGGGGACGGTGATGGCTTGCTATCCAAGGAGTCACTTGATGCCCTTCACACACCTGAGGTTGAGTTCGCCCCCGGTCACAGCATAGCCCTCACCTTCTGGGTAGACGATAGCCGTTTAACGAGAACCATGGGGCATGGGGGAGGAACTGTTGGACAGATCTCCCTGTTAACCATCGTGCCTGAATACAACTTCGGGTTGATTCTTGTCACAAACTCGGCTGCGGGCCGTCGATTCAACCCGCTGGTAACTAGCTTTGCGTTGAAGCACTACCTGGGTGTGGAGACCCCCGAACTCGCCATCATGGATATCCCCAAGGACGAGCTGGACAAGTACGCGGGGGAGTATGAGGCAAAGCTCAGCGCGGGCACTGTAATCGTGAACGAGGGCGGTTTAGACATCAGCCAGAGGTCCCTCGGGGGCTTCCCCACGGCGGATGATAAACCCGCATCCACCGAGCCATCGCCGCCTGAAAGATATGGCTTCTACGAGAAAGACCACATTACGGGCACAGGTGAAGCAAATCGCTATACGATCGCACAGTTCGTTCGAGACGATGAAGGAAACGTTGCCTGGATCAGGTTTGGCATGAGGCTGCATAAACGAAAATAGTTTTTCCATCTCCTCCCCAAAGGGCTTAAAATCAATGGGGCATCCAGTTTCTTTGGTCTGTATACGGTATGAACGCTTCAAAGGCACTTCTTGAGATGTTAAAGAACTATGACGTAGAACACGTCTTCGGCCTCCCAGGTGAAACAACGCTGCCCCTGTACAAGGAGTGGCTTGACTACCCCGAGATCAAACACGTCATGGCGAGAGACGAGAGAAGCAGCGCCTTCATGGCCGACGGGTACGCACGATTCACCAACAAGCCAGGGGTATGCGAGGCACCCAGCGTCGGCAGCACTCACATCCTACCAGGGGTAGCCGAGGCGTACAAGGCATCACTGCCCGTCATCTTCATGACCAGTGATATCCCCCTCCACATGGAGACGCGCAACATGCTAACAGGGCTAAACCAGACCAGCATGTTCAGCGGCATCACAAAGGAGACATACACAATCACTAATCCCGACCAGATCCCCCACACCATCAGGAGGGCCTTCAGGGTGGCGACCACGGGCAAGCCCGGTCCCGTCCACATCAGGCTGCCCTATGATATCCTACAAGGGGAAACAGTAGACCCAGACCTCTACGCACAGAAGGACTTCACAAAGTACCCCGGCCACAGGCCGGTAGCCGAGACCGCAAAGATCGTCGAGGCGTTAAAGCTCCTGGGCGAAGCGGAGAACCCCGTGATCATCGCCGGTCAGGGAGCGCTGTACAGCCAGGCATGGGACGAGCTGGTATCAATTGCGGAGATGTTCGCCGCACCCGTGGGGACCACCATCAACGCCAAGGGCGTCATGCCCGAGATGCATCCCCTGAGCCTGGGTGTGATCGGCGCGAGGGGCGGTACGAGCCTCAGCAACAGGGTGATCTGCGAGGCAGACCTCATATTCTTCGTGGGAAGCAGCACCGACTCCGCTGGAACAGACAAGTGGACCGTGCCAAGCCTCGACACGGACGCCAATATGATTCAGCTGGATATCAGCGAGCACGAGGCGGGTAACAACTACGACGTTGATGTCATACTCATCGGCGACGCCAAGGCGACCCTCCAATGGATGCTTGAGCTGGCCAACGTTAGTCCCCACGAGATGGAGAAGCTACCACGCATCCAGGCACTCATCAAGGCAAAGGAGGAGCACAGCGCATACGTAGTCGGTCTAATGAGCAGTAACGAGAAGCCAATCCACCCAGTCAGGTTCATCAAGGAGCTACAGGACGCCCTCCCCAAGAAACGCTGCCTCGTCATGGACGTAGGCACGAGCGCCATCTACACATCAACGTTCTACAAGGTACCAGAGGCCGGGAGATCAATGGCGTACAACTTCGCCATGGGCAGCCTCGGCTACGCCTTACCAACTAGTGTAGGTGCCAGCGTAGCAAGACCCGACCATTGCATCGCCACCCTTGTCGGTGACGGAAGCTTCGGCTTGGCGGCCGCTGAACTTGAGACAATATCCCGCGTGGGCCTCAACAACAACATAATAGTTATCAATAACAGCAGCTTCGGCTGGATCAGGGCTGAGTGGAAATTAAGCTATGGCGACGAGTACGTTGACTTTGCCACCAACTTTAACGAAGTGGACTATACAAAGATCGCAGAGGGCTTCGGGTTAAACGCAAACAGGATCACCAGCCCCGAGGAACTATCAAGCCTCAAGGAGCTCTTCCACAGTGACGAGCCCAGCTTCACCGAGCTAATTCTCCAGCCAGAGGACATGCTTGTCCCCCCTGTGCCCACATGGATTCGCAAGGCTGAAAAGAAAGGTGTAAGGTACGTCAAGTGATAAGGATGGCTAAATTCCCTGTAACCCTTGGGACCATGTTTCTCGACTCGTTAGATCTTGAGTACACCAAGCACCTCTACGATTACACGAAATCAGGTGCAGTGGCTGCGGCGGAGTTGATGGACCTACCCGAGCACGCCATGATTAAGACCCTGGTCATGGAGGACAACGAGAAAAAGCCCTTCATAATACTGATGCACGGCGAGAAACGGACCAGCCTCAAGGACCTAGCAAGGCAGATTGGCGTCAAAAACGTATCATCCGTAAGCGTCAAGGACGCCCAGAGGTACACGGGTTACATGGTTGGGGGCATAAGCCCCTTCGGGACAAAACGCGAGCTGAAAGTCCACGTCGAGGCAACCATTTTGGATTTGGATTATCTCTACATCAACGGTGGCAGGCGTGGATTCATCCTAGGAATGACTACAAAGGTTCTGGTGCAGGCGTTGAACCCGGTTTCAGTTAGTGTGGCCAGATAACTCGTTTGTAGAAACTATTCCTCTTATTATACCTGTTCGGATAGTATAGCCTATTCAAATTAATCATTCAACTCAGAAAAATAGGGAATGCTTTTTATTTGAATATCAGCCTTTTCCGGTGAACGGTGAATTATCCTTGGAGAAGTACGAGAGCATACTAATCAAGAACGGCATCCTCCTCACCATGCAGGGCGAGGGCGTCGGCTCCATAATAGATGGAGCTGTCGCCATAGAGGGAGAGAACATTATAGCCGTGGGAAAGACAGCTGACGTAACGAAAGAGTACGGAAGAGCAGAGCTGGTAATCGATGCAAAGGGCAAGGCAGTACTGCCCGGTTTCGTTGACGGACACATCCACACAGGGCTCAGCCTCGTAAGGGGAGAGGCACAGGATGTTCCAGAGATCGAGTGGATGTTAAAGACCATGGCCCCTTTCACCAAGTACTTCACGCCAGAGCACAGCATCAAGGGATCGAGGGTTGGAGTATTGGAAGCGCTCAAAGCGGGGACTACCACCTTCGGCGAGATCGGCGGCAATATGACCCCCGTGGCGGAGCAGGTCTTCGTCCCTTCCGGCGTGAGGGCAAACCTCGCGGACACTATCAACCAGATCGGGCTCGAGAGCAGACCGGACCCCCGCAAGCCGTACATCTTCTTCGAAGACATCGGCGATGCCAAGTTCAAGTCAGGTGTTGAGCTTGTTGAGAGATACAATGGGAAGGGAGACGGAAGGGTCTCGGCCATCCTGAGCCCCCACGGCGCAGATATGATGGACAAGGAGCTGTTGCTCAGGGTCAAGGAGAAGGCAAAGGAGCTGGGTGTACTGGCCCACATTCACGTCGCCCAGGGAGGTAGGGAGGAGCTACAGATGAAGATGAGGTACGGTATGACCACCATCAAGTTCCTGGACAGCATAGAGTACCTTGATGATCAACTCATCGCGGCCCACTGCCACCAGACGGAGGACGCGGAAGTTGTATTACTCGCCCAGAGGGGTGTCAGGTACGCCTCATGCCCTGCGAGCATCGGTCTCATAGACGGAATCACTCCTCCCTTGGCCCTGTTCATACAGAGCGGGGGCAAACACGCCACCATAGGCAGCGACCAGGCACCGGGGAATGGTCACCACAACATGCTGGTGGAGATGAAGGTAGCGGCGCTGCTCAACAAGAGCAGGCACAGGGACCCAACGGTGCTCCCTGCCTGGAAGATGATGAGACTGGCAACCATCGAGGGAGCCCACGCCATCGGGTTGGGCGAAAAAATAGGAAGCCTAGAGGTCGGAAAGAAAGCTGACATCATCCTGCTTGATCTCAAGGTGCCACATATGACACCTATAATCTATAGGCCCGTCCTTAACGTGGCGCCCAACATCGTGTACAGCGCCAGGGGAGATGAGGTGACTGACATCATAGTCAACGGTAGCCTCATCGTCAAGGATAAACAATGCCTGACCATGGACGAGGCAAAGGTCATCGAGGAAGCACAGATAGTCGCCACCGAGATCTGCGAGGGAGCCGCTGATGGCTTCCTTGAGGCCGATGGGTGGCTGGCACGTGAGGTCAAACGGGGCCTCTACTAACCACACTTTTGCCTTTAAACCATTTCTCGGTATTTGAGGCATATCTGGAAAGTACATCCATATTATGGACACGGGATCAGGGTAGATGAGGACAAGGTGCGCCATTAAGTAATAAAACCCTCAAGGATACCCCATCCGTGATATCAGTCGAACCGATCTTCGCTCTTCCAGGTTACCAAGATTAAACCACTGATGATGGTCACTACGTAATGATAACCGTTGAATTCCCGCAAGCTAAAGATGAACTCCTCTATCGCGAGACCCCTGATATTTGAATCCTCAAGGTATAGGCCGATCAACGGGAAAGTTGAGACAAGGGTACCTAATACTTTCCAAATGAGGAATCATATAATGAATTGGACACCTCTCTCTTATTATCAACTTTGATATAGGAACAAAGTTATTTGATCTGTATTAAAATTAACAAATTTAACTCCTATTTTCATTAAGTAAATTGTCTAAAACTTGATTTTATTGACCCATTTTCAGGAGGTTTACTCGCTGAAACTATCCTGATGAAATCAGAGATAGCGCTCTATGAGGGACGCCAAACCCTGCCTCCCGACAGCCCCCAACGTCTGACCGACGGGTTTCCCATCCTTGAACACGATGAAGTTGGGGATGCTCATGACCTTGAACTGGGAGGCAGTTCCCCTGTTCTGATCCGTATTAAGCTTGGCGAAGTGTGCACTGCCAGCGTACTCGACGGCCATCTGGTTCACGATCGGACCCATCATCTTGCATGGTCCGCACCACTCGGCCCAGAAATCAACAAGAACTGGCTTGTCTGTCTGTCCAAGCACCGTGTGGAAGTTTGCATCGGTGAGCGTCATTACCTGGCCGTCCCTCCAGAAGCTGGGTTTCGGCGCATCTGGGGTCATCATCCGTTTCAGCATCTCCTGCTTGATCCTCTCAAGCTCGCTGTCTGAACTCATTGCACTGGTTGAGGATAAGGATAGTTAAGAAGATTTCTAACCATAATAATTCTCGTTATGAGTTTTCTATGTTTCCCCGCTAAATAAACACAAAAATACAAGTACAGTGTTTGATGCTCAGGGTTTTTATTATAGGCTGCGAAAAAGGTTCCGCGAGCCTTGACTGAAAAGAACGTGTTTTCCCTGCTCTGCCGACCCGTAAGGAGGCTAATACAGGAAAGGGGCTTCGAGAAACCCACGGAGCCACAGCGCAAGCTAATC
>JAUWLH010000188.1 GCA_030613835.1 Candidatus Bathyarchaeota archaeon
GGTGAACACCTTGCATATCTTGATGAGCGGGCCGTCATCCCAGCTGATTACCCTGTTCATCCTCCCCAGGTGTCCGATCCCAGCCTTGAGGGCTAGGGGGACGTTCATGGTCATATCGTTTCCAGAGGGTATCGCGTTCCACCCGAGTCCCCTGATGAACTCGGCCACGGTCCCTGCCAGTATGTGCATCCTGCTGTAGGCCATCCCGCCTGCCGCGAATAGGGGCGTTGGTGTGTACTGGGTCTCCTCGTAATCGATTGGAACAGTCATAACGATGGCCCACCTGTGGCTCTTGGGAAAAACGACTTTCTCATCGGTCTCGTGGGCGGTCTCGGCGTCCTCGAATACCACCGGTTTGCCGTCCCTGGTGTGGCTGAAGAACCATCGCTCATCGATCTCGGTGAACCTGACATCGAGGGCTCCGTAGTACTTGGCGGCCGTGCTGATGACCCTAGCCACTTTCTCTGGGCTCGCCTCCCATCGGGGGATACCCTCGGGCTTATGCGTGACCCCCATGGGGTCCCAGCTATAATAGCCCCTATTCATGCCCTCTGGTTCGCCGTTGGATTGATGGTTTGCGGTGTACGCTGCGTCCCTGAACGCGTAGTCAAGGAGGCTGAAACCAGGTAAACCCTGCTCTATCCTCCACTTTTTCCCTTCCTGTGTCTTGTATCCCCTGGGCGTCGATAACCTTGTGCTTCCCCTCGGGTCGTGGCGCTTGTAAGAATCCTTTACGGAATAGTTTTCATCGTAGCTGTTCTTTCTGGTCAATTCAGTCAACCTAGGTTCGCTTGAACGGCGTTCTCCAGTACTCCCTTGGGTCCTTCATCTTGCCATAGCCCATGAGGTCATCGCTCCAGGCCCAGAACCTGTTTAGCTGAGGCACGTTCCTGATGAACCACTTGATAATATCATGGGTGATCCCCTTGGGCTTGGTGAAGCTGCATGTCCTGAAGCAGACGCTGCATGGCGAGCCCACCTCGTTCCAGTAATCGAGGCATCCCTCTTCGTCTCCGTACCATTTGAATATCCCCGGGTTGTTGGCCTGACAGACCGCCTCGTAGGTTCGAAGACCGTAGGGCAGGACCTGAGCCGGGCAGTGCCTAGCACATTTCCCGCAGTCCTCGCAGAACCTGATTAGCCCGGGATGGGCCAGCTCGCTCTGGGGTAGGGGCAGGTCCGTGAACACCTTCATAAGGCGCACCAATGGACCTCTTTCCCATGTGATGAGCCTTCCATTTCTCCCCGCATGCCCTAAACCTGCTTGAACGGCTATGGGTACGCTCATGGCGGTGTCGTTGCCCATGGGGGTGGCGTGCCATCCGAGGCCCCTGATGAACTCGGCGAGCTGCCCCGCTAGGTGGTGCATCCTGCTGTACCCCATGTTGGTTGAGACTTCTAGTTGTGTGGGGGCGTGCATGAACTCCTCGTACTCCATCGCCACGGTGATACTGATGACGTACCTGTGCCTCAAGGAGAAGACGGCTTTCTCATCCGTTACGTAGCCCTCATCGGTCTCCCCGTCGAACTCAAGAGGCTTCCCGTACCTGCTGTGGGTGTAGAACCATCGCTCATCTAGGGTCGTGAACCCGACGCTGTTGGCCCCAAAGAACTTGGCCACCTTCTCGATGATCCTCGCGGCCTCCTCGGGGTTTCCCTCCCACCTGGGGATGTCCTTGGGCTTCGTCACGTGGCCCATGCTCTTCCAGCTGTAGAAAGCCTCTCCCTGTGTGTCTGTGGTGTTCTCGGGATACTCGTATAGGCCCGCGGCTCCGTTGAAGGCATACTCTACTAGGCTGAAACCCGGCACCCCCTGCCTGATCTTGTCCGCCCTGTACTCCTCCGCGCCGAACTGGACAACGTTTCCCGTCCTCTCGATGGATTGACCGAAGGCCGTGTTCCTCTGGTCGTACCGCTTGTAGCCTTTCTTTATAGGGTATAATTCATCAAATGTCTTCGGCAATGTAACCACGACTGGAAAAAGGAGTATCCATGGGATAATAAGATTTGAGAGGATTAGCTTCTCTCGAATGGAGTGTCCCAGTATTTTTTAGGGTCACTCATCTTGCCGTAACCCAGTAGCTCGTCGGTGTAGGCGAAGAACCCGTTTAGCTGGGGGACGTTCTTGATGAACCACTTGACGATGTCGTGGCTCAGTCCCTTGCTCTTGGTGAAGTTGCACATCCTGAAGCAGATGCTGCAACCGGTGGTCACCTCGTGCCAGTAATCAAAGCAGCCCTGCTCGTCGCAGTACCACTTGAGGGGCCCAGGGTTGTTGGACTCGTTGTGGGGCTCGTATGTCCTTGGCCCGTATGGGATCGACTGGCTTGGGCAGTGCTTTGCGCATTTCTCGCAGGACTCGCAGAACTCGATGATGCCGCTTGGAGCTGGTGGGCTCTGTGGTAGCGGCATATCGGTGAAGATCTTGCAGATTCTCACGAGAGGGCCATTCTCCCAAGTGATGAGCCTGCCGTTCCTCCCCACATGTCCAAGACCGGCCTGGACGGCCATGGGTACGCTGAGGGCTGTGTCGTTTCCACACGGGATTGCGTTCCATCCTAGTCCCCTGATGAACTCGGCTACCGTACCTGCTGTTACGTGCATGCGGGCGTATCCCATATTGCTGGTTACCTCTAGGGGGGTTGGCGCGTAGCTATTTTCGTTGAACTCCATTGGGATAGTCATGACGATGACGTGCTTGTGGCTCTCAGGAATGACAATCTTCTCCTCGTTGATGTAACCCGTCTCCACGTCCTCGAAAACTATGGGCTTTCCTTCGCTATCATGACTGTATATCCACCTCTTGTCCATCTTAGCGAACCCAACGTTGACTGCGCCGTAATACTGGCCGGCCTTCCTGACGACCTTGGCGTGCTCCTCGGGGGTTTTCTCCCACCGGGGAACATCATCGGGCTTAACGGATACACCTAATGGCTCCCATGAATAGTAGCCTGTGTTTGCCCCGTCGTGGTTGTCAGAGGTGTTGGCCGCGTTCTTGAAACTGAGATCAGGGTGGCTGAAACCGGGAGCTCCCGCCCTCATCTTGTCCCATGCTTTCTTGGTGTAGCTGAATGTCTCAGCTCCTAATAGTTGTCTCTTGAGGCTGAACGCAGTCTTTCTCCCGTCGAACCTCTTATAATCGTCCTTGATCGGGTAATACTCTTCAAATGGAATTCTTTTGCCCACAACAAACCCTCATTTCCCGATTCTCTGCTTTAAGACATATTAAATATATTGCATGATTCAGCCGACGCCGAGGACCATACTGATGCCAAGGATGGTTAGAACGCATCCGGTGATTACCATGAAGGTCCAGTCCTTGGATAAGGCGAAGACGACCACGCTGGCCACTATCCTGAGTAATGGGGTCCCCAAAAGCACCATAAAGCCCAGGAATATTATGTGACTAGGCACGAAGAAGGGATCTCCGAACAGCATCCAGTTTAGCTCAAATATGTTAAGGGGACATGAGTCGTTACCGGTTACGAGGTACAAGGCCAACCCCACGAATATGATGACCCCGCTGATGAAGACGCTTGCCCGCATGAGCCGGGAGATGAATAGCTCCATGGACCGGTGGGCACTCATACTATTCCAGCCCCCGATACTATCATCCTGAGTCCCAAGATGAGGAGGACAACCACGAATAATCGTTTGAGGAACAGCCCCTGTATGTGCCTTGTAGCACTTGCCCCGAGGTAGGAGCCGATCAGGGTTCCCAACACCACGGGCGCGGTTATGAAGAAATCGCAGAACCCGTGCCTCAGGTACACCAAAGCGCTCGCGGACGCTGTCACTCCTATCATGAAGTTACTCGTTGCCACTGATACCTTCATTGGGATGTTGCTCACGGCATTCAT
>JAUWLH010000230.1 GCA_030613835.1 Candidatus Bathyarchaeota archaeon
GAAGGGGTGCTGCGACAGCGGTCGCGGGGCCGATGGAGCCCACACCTATTCTCTCATGCATCTCTGAATCGTATCGTTCATGGATCTCATCTCTGCTCGCTGGGTCACTGTTGAGCTCCTCCACAGCTCTCTTGATGAGCTCGTCGGCCAGCTCTTCCAGTTCGCGGAGTCTCCTTGATATGTACCTCGCGGTGATGTCCTCGCCCGTCTTCAGGTCTATAACTCTTTGGACCATGTCCTCCTCGCGCCTTCTCTTGCTCATCTTCCCTCCTCCTCGCCCTAGGGGTCCGTGGCTTTAACCATGAAACGGTCATCCCTATGAATGGTTTCGTTCTCCATGACTTTTATCACCTCGCCTTCCTCGCTGATCAGCGCGGTCTGCCTGTTCACGAACTCGAATGGAGGGGTTGTCAGGGTATATCGTGAACCCCGTTGTGATGGGTTTGACATAAAAATAAAAAGAAAGAATGGTTGGGCTTGTTAGCCCGAGTGGTAGTCTTTTGCCTCTGCGTAAAGCTCCGCATCTGAGTACTCGTTCGCGTATCCTTCTGATCCGTGACATGACTTGCAAGCCCAGTCCAGAGTGATTTCGCTGTTAGCCGATGATCCGTCAGCGCTGAACTGCGCATCTGCAGTTGGATCGATGGCGAACAGGTGAGACATGATGTCCCCTGACCACTGGGCAGCGTCCCCCTTCGCGCTCTTAACAATCCTCGGCATATGGCAGTCTACACAATCGACAGCGGCCTTCATTACTGAAGATGCCTGGTTATCTGCCTCCTCATAGTGGCAGGACGCACAGTCAACTCGTGTCGTATCAGTACCTTCCTTCCTCGCCTGGATTACTCCCTCGTGTGGGTCATGGCATGAGATGCAGGTCAATGAGTTGTGCTTTGTCTGGATTAGCTCCTCGAACTGCTCGTGGTGCTTGATGAAACCGCTGCTCGCATCGATGACAGTCTTGTCACCTCTGTAGTGGCAGTCTCCACAAGCCTCCGATGTTCGATCAACCTTCAGAGCAACCCCATAGGGATCCTCGGCGTGGTTGCTTCCAGGACCGTGGCACTCCTCACAAGTGACGCCTGTCTCCTCCCAGGTTCCAATCAAACCGGGCAGACCGTCCTGGTTGCCCTCTGGCTTATAACCTGTAGTGTGGCAGGGACCACAATCATACGCCTTCCGCTCACCCGTGTGGTATGCTACCCAACCCTCATCTGTGCCGAGCACATCGTTGGGGAAGTTGTACTGAGTTACGGCGTCATCCACTCCTGTGATGATGAATCCGTCTAGTCCGATGAACCTGGCCTTCCAGTTGTACCCGCCGATGACATATGTGATGTCGTCCCATGTATAACCATCTGGTGGGTTAAGGACCTCGGTGTATGGGTACTCCGGTGGCTGTCCGTCTACTACCTTGTTTAGCTTGTACTTGTGTCCCGAGTTTACGAATGAACCGTATTGGTCGGGGTGGCAATCTGCACAGCCTTCGGATGTCAGGTACGTGGCTCCAATGGAAGCATCGCTTCCAGCGACTCCAACGGCACCGGCGGGACCTGCCGGTCCTGCTACACCTTGAGCTCCTTCAGGACCAGTTGGTCCTGCGGGGCCTAGTGCGCCCCCGGAGGTGTACGTGAGTCCAATTGCTAGTACTGAGATTACTATTGCTACGACAGCTAAGTAAAGTGTGTTCTTTTCACTCAATTTGAACAACCTGAAGATTACGATTTGTATATTTAAACTATACTAGGATAGCATTTTGCATATAGTACTAGTCTTTATTTACCAATAAGTAAATATTAATCACGATTTTTTACAATTTAACTAATACGCAGAAATTATGACCGACTCCTGTTTTTCCAGCGAATATGTACCGGTTCGAGTTGTTGTTTCTTTAACCGCGCTCTTGAAAGGAATCTGGGGTAACTTATTCTTGACCTTAACAGTCAACAGCTCATTATTAATCTAATATTTTTTCTGGAAGAACAGTTATCCCTCATTTAAAGCGCGCGGGCGAAAAACAATGTCAGTTTGCCAAAACGCCCATGTGCTCAGTCTAAATTCTGAATCCTAATAGTCAAGGTTCCAATACCGTGTTGTATCGAGTTATCGACTGCCATTTACAATGCTCGCCATACGATAAAACCTCAAAAACTTTGCATTAGATAACCTTGGATTCTGGCGATGATATGCTATGAAATTGAAAGACTGTGTATGGTCCCCGCTAATCCCTGAACAATAGATCGTAATCCTCAAGGACTCCATAGATTTTAACGATGGACTCATAGACCATTTCCTCGCTTTTAGCCCCCGTGCAGACCAGCTTACCTGACGCAAACAGGAGGAGAACCGTCTTTGGGTCTGCCATCCTGTAGATGAGACCGGGGAACTGCTCCGGTTCGTACATCACGTTTTCCAGGATATCCGCGGCGGTCTCAAGGTCGATGGACCCATGGAGGTTCGCTGAGGCAACCATATTCTGTATCACGATCTTCGGCTTGCCCAGAATGATAATTCCGTTGTTCTTTAGCTCACGGACAACCTTATTGACCGCCCTACGTGCCAACTTCTCTGACCTTGCACCCGTGCAGACCATCTTCCCTGATCCAAAGATCAGGGTGGCCGTCTTGGGCCTCTTGAGCCTGAAGACAAGTCCGGGAAACTGTTTCGGCCTGTACTCTACGTTCCTGAACACCTTCAAGATAGCCAGCAGGTCGATCTTCTGATCGAGGCTTGCGGACGCAACAACGTTCACAACGGTGATGTCCAGATCATCGGGGTTAACTGTCGATTCCTCTGTCATTTATTTTCACTCCGCATGTGTCCAAGATCCATTTCCTTACAGGCAATATGAATTGAACAATCGTAATATGGATACCTTCTAAGAGGTTTAAATACGTCACGGTGACCTCGGGGACTTTGCCATTAAAAAAACGTCACATGACCTCTATATCTCTCGAGTACAGATCTACATTGTTAGGGATGGTTTGTGGGGCTTCTCCGACTACCGATACCTGTGTGATACACTTTAAGTAAAACATATAGATGTTTTACTCACCTGAAAAAGATTATTTGTTCTTTTTTTCCTCACAGCATTTTTTTCTGGATATCCAGAGCCCGATCTATCTCCTCCTCCGTGTTGAAGAAGTGTGGCGATATCCTGATTCCCCCCACGCCCCCCGGGGACCGGTGAGCCACCCTGCCCCCCGCCGTAGGCATTGGCTCGTAGCTGCTCACATTGTCGTCGTTCCGG
>JAUWLH010000125.1 GCA_030613835.1 Candidatus Bathyarchaeota archaeon
AACCGAGTCCGAATCCCTTGAGGCCACGTGGGTCCGCCATAATCAGGTCCATACCCTTGACCGCCACCACGTACTCTTGCCCCTTTCCCAGCTTCTCAGCAGCTTTGAATGCGCCGTCCGCTAGGATATCACCGAATCCCTCACGTTTCGAGATCTGGTGGATTAGGGTGATTATCGCCTCCTTGTTGCCCCAGCTGAGCTCAAGTCCCCCCGTCTCCTCCTGTGATAGTTTTCCGTTTTCGTAGAGCTCCATTGCCCAGCCTATGGCTCCTACCGTGCTGAGTATATCTATTCCCAGCTGGTTGCAGAGGTCATTCGCTGCCAGCGCAAGCTCGATGTCGGGATTACCTAGCCTACTCGTGAAGCTTCCAAGGCTCTCGTACTCGGGTCCTTCGCCGTGGACGCCCTTGAAGGGGCCATCCCTGATTGTGTATATCCTGCTGCACGGAACGGTGCACGCGAAGCAGCCCCTGCTCTTGACGTTGTACTCAGCCGCAAGCTTCTCCCCACTTACCTCGTGAGCGTGCTCAAAGGTGCCCTGAGTGTAGTTTCGAGTCGGGAGGAATCCTCCCCTATTCGCCATCATCAGGATTCTCGTGGTGCCCATGAGTCGGCGTCCCTCGAACTGCTCATGGCTCCTGATTTCGTCCTCAAGGGCTAGGACTAGTTCCTTGAAGCCTTGGGGATCATGCACCTCTATTGAGCCCGAGCCCCTTACTGCCATGCCCTTGATGTTCTTGCTTGCCATCACGGTACCCATGCCCGTCCTTGCTGCGGCCCTCACCTGGTTGGCGAATAACCCAGCGTACTTGACGCCGTTCTCCGCTGCCGGGCCACAGATCAATGTCTGGGACCACTTGTCTCCTAGCTGATTCCTGATCCCGATGTCAGCCTCGAATACTGTACCACCCCATATCCCGTCGGCGTCCTTGATCTCGACGACATCGTCCCTGATCGAGATATAACTGGGCTTCTCCGCTCGCCCCTCGACGATGATCTGGTCATATCCCGCGAACTTCATCTCTGGGGCGAAGTGGCCTCCAGCATTGGTGTCGCCGAAGATTCCCGTCAATGGGCTGCGTGCTGATACGTTGAACCTACTCGCCGTGGGGAACATGGTACCCACGAGGGGCCCTGTTGCCACCATGAGCTTATTATCAGGTCCGAGAGGGTTTGTGCCTGCGGGTACCTCCTTGTAGAGCCTCGCGGCGTTAAATCCCCTGCCTCCTATGTACTGGCGTGCCTCTTCCATGTCAAGGGGTTCTATCCTATAAGAGCCATCGCTCACATTGATCCTGAGAACCTTGCCCGCGTACCCTTTACTCAAAGCCCCACTCCTCCTTGAGCCTGCTGAATGCCTCAAGCGGTGTCTCGGTAGACGGAGGCATCTCGACGTACTCTAATGCCGCTGTTGGGCACCTTGTCACGCATTGGGGGTCTCCTCCGCACTGGTCGCATACAAGGGCCTTATCAGTTACCTTGATGGCTCCATATGTGCACGCCTTCTCACATACGCCGCACCCTGTGCAGTCCTGCCAGCTGCACCACGTCAAACCATCCTCCGTCCTTGATAACGCCTGCACTGGGCAAGCATCTATGGGTGGACAGTCGGTGCACTGGCGGCACGTCACTGGGTAATCTAGTCCGTACCTGTCATCCTTGTGTACGGTGACCCTCGCGAGGGCTGAGCTGAACCTGTTGAAATGTTCAAAGCTGCAGACCATCTCGCATTGACGGCAGCCGGCGCACAGCTCGGCTTTGACCTTGATGCGTTTCATCGCATCACCTGCTGGGTTGAACGGGCTTTATAGCCCAGTCTACCAAAAAATGATTAAACAACCTTTTTCAGGGTCTCCATGCCCAGGTTTCCGCCGCTAATGACAACACCTACTCTTTTTTCTGTATACCTGTCTGGGTCGGACAGGAGGGCTGCAACCCCAACTGCTCCTGCGCCCTCGACAAGCATATGTGACTCGTGGAGGAGGTATTTGATGGCTCCAAGAATATCATCCTCACTGAGGATGGCCCACTCGTCGATGACCTCCCTGCAGATGTCGAAACTAACGCTTCCCGGCTCAAGCCCTCCGTGCAGCCCCTCTGCGTACGTGTCCCTCAGCGGGACGTCGTGGATGTACCCCTTCTTGGTACACTCGTACATGACGGGACTCGTGTTGCTCTGAACGCCGATCACCGTTGCGCTGGTTACCTGCTTGAAAACTGATGCGACACCTGACGCCAGCCCGCCTCCCCCGACGGGGATCAACACGACGTCAAGGTCTGGCACGTCCTCGACCATCTCCAGTCCGATGGTTCCCTGGCCCTTGATGAGGTCGATATCGTTGTAGGCCGAGATGAAGGTCATACCCTCCTCTGCCTCGATCTTACGGGCGAGCCTCTCCGAGACCATGTACTCCTCGCCCTCGATGATGAGTTCCACCCCATACTTCCTGATGGCGTCTATCTTTACCTGGGGTGTCATCTCTGGAACGATGACCTTTGCTTTCACACCGAGCTCCCTCGCCGCGTAGCCGAGTCCCTGGGCGTGGTTTCCGCTGCTTGCCGTCACGACTCCCCTCGCCTTCTCCGCCTCCGACAATAGCAGTATCTTGTTGGTCGCCCCCCTTATCTTGAAGCTGCCAGTGACCTGCTGGTTCTCCAGCTTCAGCCAGACATCGCCGTCGATGAGCTTGCTGAGGCTCGGGCTGTACTCCATGGGCGTCCTCCTAGCCCATTTCTGGACCCGCTTGCGCGCGGCGTAGAATTCGGTGAGACTGATCATGGGGAAGAGTTTGATCCTCTCCACTTATCTTAGTAATGGTTTGACCGCGTTATAGGCCGCCTGCCTGAGCTTAGTGGCTATAATGTGGCTGGGGTCGGCAGTCAGCGGCTCCCTGATGGATTCATGCAGAGCCTTGAACTCATCCTTTGCTCCAGTCGCCCCCATGATAGCCCTCATGTTCGAGATCATTGCCTCCGTTGCTTCCTCCAGAAACCTGTTCTCGTTCAACAGGGCGTGGACAAGGCTCGTGGTCTCCCCCGCGACGCCTTGGATGAGAGTGTACTGGACCATGAAGCTTGTCCCTGCAAGCCTCTTGAGGAGGTCTAGATCGGTGTCCCCCATGGTGGCTGCGAGTGCCAGGTTCACCAGGTAGGGCAGGGACAGGACGTGGACCATGAGCCTGTCATGTCTCTCGGGGTCTACCTCCACGATCGAGGCCCCGGGGAACAACTCGGTGGCCCAGCTGGACTCCCTGACCGCGTCAACAACAGGTACTACTGCTACAGTCTTCTCCCTTAGGTCCTTCACAGTTGGTCCGAACATGGGGTGCAATGACAGCGCGTTGAAGCCGTTTGCCGCGGCCTTCACCATCTCGGGGTGTATCCCAGTCTTCAGGGACGCGATTTCGACGATCATGGCCCCTTTCCTCATGTATCTGAGGGCGTTTCCTATAACCTCGGCCGTCTTAGAGATGGGCACCGAGACGATGACCATGTCAGTCGTTTTCAGGACACCTGGGCTGTCCCCTTTCCTGTCATCAAAGGAAACTACGGTATAGCCCAGCTTGGATAGGTGGCCCCTGAGCCAGACACCCATCTTGCCTTCAGCTCCAATGATTATGATCCTCATATCCCAAATGGAAACAAGAATCCTGATAAAAGGGGTTTTGGGCAGGTAAAGTTACCCTGCCTTGGGGTACGAGCCAAGGTGTTTGATGTAGATCGTGTAGTCCTTGAGTCCCTCGACGGCCGAGTCCAACTGCTCGTCAGTGATATGCCCTTCCACTTCAACGAAGAATATGTACTCCCAGGGCTTTCCCACCCTGGGCCTTGACTCGATCTTGCTCAGGTTTACGCCCCTCGACGAGAACTCGTTGAGGGCGCTCACTAAGGTACCCGGCTGATGCTCAACGATGAACGCGAGCGTCGTCTTGTCGTTTCCCGTTGGCTCGCGGTTCTCGTACCCGATCTCAAGGAACCGTGTGTAGTTCTCGTTGTTGGTCTCGATGCCACGTGCCAGGATCTTCATTCCATACTCCGCTGCGGCTTGGGCACTGGCGACGCCTGCCGCGTCCCTGATATCGTTCTCCTTGATCCACTTGACACTGCCAGCCGTGTCATAGAAGCTAACTGCCTCCAAGTTGTGGCTCTCAAGCCACTCCCTGCTCTGACCCAGGGCCTGGGGGTGGCTGTAAGCCTTCTTGATGTCCGAGAGCTCCGCGTCGGGGTGTCCTATCAGGCAATGCTGGATCCTGTGGATCTCCTCTCCGCTGGCCTTTAGGCTCCTCTCGTTGAGCAGATCATATGCTCGCACAATGGTTCCCTCGATGGTGTTCTCAACGGGGACAAGTCCAAAATCGGCCTTACCCGCCTCAACGGCGTTGTAGACATCCCTCAGATATGGGCATGGGACGCTCTCGACCCCTGTCCCGTAGTGTTTGAATATGGCTTCCTCGCTGTATGCTCCCTTCTCTCCCTGGAAAGCTACCCTCATTGTAGTTCCTCCGCTTCCACGCACAGCCTGATAATCTCCTTGAATATCCTCTCAAGACCGTCCGGGTCCATGTTCTTTGCCTCGGCATTCTCCCTGATCCTGTCTAGGATTGCCTGTTCCCTCGTTTTATCAACGACGGGCTTGCCGTGCCGCTTCTTGATCTCACCGATGCTCAGGGCGGCCTTGACTCGTTCCGTGAGCTTGTCAATTATCTCGTTGTTGATCCTGTCAATGGTCTCCCTGTGTGGCCTTATCTCTTCCTCGTACAATTCATTCACCTATTACCTGCGGGATCAACCCCGCCCTCAATGCGTGGTCCGCCAGCACCACCGCCATCATCGCCTCCACCACGGGTACCGCCCTCGGGACGATGCACGGGTCGTGCCTTCCCTCGACCTTTATGGTCGTCTCCTCCATCTTCTGGAGGTCAACGGTCTTCTGCTCCACACCGATGCTGGGGGTGGGCTTGAACGTGACAGTGGCCTCTATGGACATGCCGCGACTGATACCGCCCAGCATCCCCCCGCTGTTGTTGGTCTCCGTGCCCACCTTTCCCTCCCGGATGATATACTGGTCGTTGGCCTCTGATCCCGTCACCTCGGCGTACCCTACGCCTGCCCCGAACTCCACCGCCTTCACAGCGGGGATTGCGAACATGGCCTTGGCAATGTCCCCCTCAAGGGTGTCGAAGATAGGTAAACCAATGCCCCTCGGCGGGTTCAATGCAACCACCTTTACCTTTCCGCCGACGCTGTCGCCCGCT
>JAUWLH010000147.1 GCA_030613835.1 Candidatus Bathyarchaeota archaeon
CTACGCGAAAACCTGACACTGGAGAGGTTTCTGAGGTACGCGAGGCAGTTCACCGACCACGTGGGATTGGTGACGCCCAACTTGAGGAGGGTATTCGACCTGATGGATCCCGCGGGTTACACGTTTACGATGGCAATGTTCGGTGAGGTGGCCTACACGGTCCAGCCGAGGGAGGAGACCCGTAGAGTACTTGAGCTTCTTGAGCCCATCGACTGTGAGCCAAAGGTCTGTGGCGTTGACAAGCATGGCACCATCTTCATCTAAGAAAATTCAGTAGATGTTGTGATACCCCTTTCGGGGCAGAATAATTTTTTTAGAGCCTTGTCGGGATCAAGAGCTCTGTGATGTAATGTGTCATGAAGACTGGCCTCGGCACTTTCCTGCTCATCTCAAGGAAGTGGTCAAAGCTGTTAGCCTGGAATACCCAGACATAGTTCCATTTAGCGTTCATGCTCCCATAAAGCCCCTCGTGCTCGACGCCTGTCTCGATGCAGCTCTTCAGCATCTTCTTGTCGTGCTCTTTTAGGTCCTTTCGCGTACCCGCCCAGTCGAAGTATAATAGGATTTTCATCCTTAGTCCCCCCTACGTTCCCAAGGTTCAATATATTCCTATCGATTCATTTTCGGGTGTCCGCGCTTTGCCATCCGTCCAATAAATATTTACACAGATGTCCCCCTATGTCCCTGTTAGTGATATTATGTCTAGCCCATTCGATAAACCAACCATTGAAAGCAGGCTCAGTGTGAGAGGAGCAAAGTGGCACAGGGACGCCCCAGACATCATTCCCCTGTGGCTCGCAGACCCGGACTTCCCCCTTTGCCCTGAGATAAAGCAGACTCTACGAGATGCGGTAGAGGAGGAGTTCACTGTGTACGGATCAGACGCTAAGGCACGCGAGTCCATGTCAGTGAAGATAAAGCGGGACAACAAGATCGATGTACCAGCCAGCCAGATCATGCTCACACAGGGAGTCACCCCCGGCATGTGGCTCGCTGCGAGGCACGCGACCCGTCCTGGGGACGAGATCATCGTAACGGATCCCATGTATTATCCATTCGTCTCACAAACACAGGTGGCTCAGACCCACACGGTCCGCTGGAACCTGGATGTTGATGATGGATACAGGTTCGACATTGAGAAGCTCAAGGGGCTCATCAGCCCCAAGACCAAGCTCATCTACGTATGCAACCCACACAACCCGGCTGGAAGGGTCATGACAAAGGATGAGCTCAAGGGAGTCGCCGATGTGGCTGTGGACAACGGCATCTACGTTTATGTTGACGAGCTCTGGGAGGATATCCTCAATGATGGCAGGAAGCACATCAGCTTAGCGTCACTTAATCCCGAGATCGCAGACCTCACCATTTCGGGCTGGGGCTTTAGCAAGTGTTGGAGCGTACCTGGTCTGCAGGCTGGATACCTAGCTGCTACAAACGATGTGATCTTCGAGAGTCTCAAAAAGCACGCTTACGGGGTCTTGAGAGGTACCAATAACATGGGCAAGGCTCTCGCCCCCGTGATCTGCAGTGGTAAGTTGGATTACTGGAAGAAAGACATGAACAAGTACCTTGGAGAGGTTAGGGGCCTGGTTACCAAGAGGCTTACCGAGATGGGCGATATTACAGTTCCCCATCTGGAGGGCACTTACTTGATGTTTCCCCGGTTTAACTACGGGCTCAGCAGTGACGAGCTTGACAGGGTGTTCATGAAAGAGGCAAAGGTCTCATTCAACAAGGGAGTCGTCTTCGGTCCAAAGGCTGACGGACACATGAGGATACTGACTGCAACCAGCAAGGGGATCATGAACGAGGCCCTTGACAGGATTGAGAAGGTCATCCCCATCTTAGAGAAGATGGCCAAGTAGGCCAAATCCCTCTATTTTTCTTCTACTTCCTCATTATCGTACTTGAACTGCATCTCGTAGAGCTGCTTGTAAAGGCCGTCTATCTCGATGAGCTCGTCGTGGCTGCCCTTCTCGGCTATCCCGCCATCACGGAGCACCACGATCATGTCCGAGTTGCGTACCGTGCTGAGCCTGTGGGCGATGATGATGCTCGTGCGGTTCCTGAAGACATTCTCAAGGGCCTTTTGTATGATGAGCTCCGTGTAGGCATCAATGCTGCTGGTGGCCTCGTCCATTATCAGTATCCGAGGATCGGCCATCAGCGCCCTGGCTAGGCTGATTAGCTGCCTCTGGCCGACGCTGAGCCTTCCACCCCTCTCCCTGACATCGGTCTCGTAGCCCTCGGGAAGCTTCATGATGAAATCATGAGCCCCTACGGTCTTGGCCACCTCGATGATCTCCTCGTCAGACGCCCCGAGGTTCCCGTACCTGATGTTCTCCATGATGCTACCGCTGAACAGGAAGTTGTCCTGGAGCACCACGGCCATCTGCCCCCTTAGTGAGGCGAGCTGGATTTCCCTCACGTCGTGTCCGTCCACCTTGACAGCCCCCTTCTTCGGGTCGTAGAACCGATAGAGGAGGTTGATCATAGTGGTCTTGCCGACCCCGGTGGGCCCGACAAGTGCGACAGTGGTGTTTGGCTCTATCACTAGGTTGATGTCCTTAAGCACTGGGGTGTCGTCCTCGTACCTGAAGCTAAGGTCCTCGTACGTGATCCTGCCATCGATCCTCGGCATCTCCTCCGCCCCGGGCTTGTCGCTAATGCCCCTGGGAGTGTCCATGATATCGAAGACCCTCTCTGCCGCCGCCAGGGCGCTCTGGACGCTGTTCCAGAACCCGCTGAGGTCCTGTATGGGCATGAAGAACCTGCCGATGTAGCTCATGAAGCCAAATAGTAGGCCCACGCTCAGGGTCCCTTCCATGACGGCGTTGCCGCCGAACCACAGGACCAGAAAGTTGCCTATTGCTGAGAACACGCTGACCGCCGGCCAGAACGCGGACATCACCTGCCCGGCTTGGACGTTCGCCTGCATGTTGCTCTCATTGATCCTCCTGAACTCTTGGCGCGTCGCGCCCTCCTTGCTGAAACTCTGTATCTCCTTCATGCCGCTGACGCTTTCCTCCATCTTGGCGGAGACGCTGGCGATGGTCTTACGGGTCTCCCTGTAGACGCGTCGCACCCTTCTCCCCCATATGTAGAGGAAGACGATCATCAATGGGATGATGCTGAATGTGATGAGACTGAGCCACCAGTTCATTGACAGCATAATTATGATGATCCCGACCAGGGTCAGGATATCGGCTACCACGTTGGCGACACCGCTGGTGATGAGCTCCGTTATCTTGTCGATATCATTAGTGGCCCTGCTCACCACGCTCCCCACCTCACGCTTGGCGTAAAAGGTGAGGCTAAGCCTCTGGAGGTGGCTGAATATGTCCTGTCTCATGTTCCTGTCAAGCTGGGCTCCCAGCCAGCTTATGAGGAACCTCTGAACGTACCGTGAGACGAATATCAATCCGTATGTGACCACAAGGACAGCAGATATGACGGTGAGTCCCTCTGCGTCCATGCCGATGATATAACTGTCAATGGCTAGCGTGGCAAGGTATGGTGGAATCAAGTTGATGATGGATGAGACGATGATGGCAAGCACTAGGGTGAGGCTTTCCTTCCTCTGGGCTGTTATGTAACCCACCATGCGCTTGAATAGCACCCAGTCGGGCACCGAGCGAACCATGTCATCCTCTGAAGCGTATCTGCTCATGCGGTGACCCACTAGAAAGCACCCCCCGTGGCGCCCGTGATCTGGGTATCATACAGTTTCCTGTATATCCCGTTCAGCTCAAGGAGATGATCGTGACTGCCCTCCTCGGCTACCAGGCCGTCCTCAAGGACTATAATATAATCGGCCTTCTTGATACTGCTGAGCCTCTGGGTGATGACGAACGTGGTCCTGTTCTCAAGGAGCTGGTCAAGCGCCCGCTGTATCTCGTACTCCGTCTTTGTGTCTACGCTGCTGGTGCTGTCATCCAGTATCAGTATCTTGGGGTTCTTGAGCAGCGCGCGGGCTATGGCGACCCGCTGCTTCTGCCCCCCGCTAAGGGTCACGCCCCTCTCACCCACCTTCGTGTCGTACCCCTCGGGGAGCGAGACTATGAACTCGTGGATCTTGGCCTGCTTCGCCGCCTCCTCGATCCCTGCTGTGGTGGCTGACTCTACCCCGTAGGCTATGTTCTCCCTGAAGGTGGTGCTGAAGATGTACGGATCCTGCCTGACGATTCCTATATGACTCCTCAGGTTCTTTATGGTAATATCCCTGATATCCAAACCATCAAGCTTGATGTTGCCCCTTGAGACATCGTAGAACCTGGGAATCAGGTTTATTATACTACTCTTACCCGAGCCAGTGGCTCCCAGTATAGCCACCGTCTGACCCGGTTTCACGTCTAGGGTTATATCCTTGAGGACCATGTTTTCGCCGTCGTAACTGAACCAAACGTCCTCAAACACGAGATGGCCTTCCACTGTCATTAACTCCAAGGCGCCCTCCTTGTCGTGGACATCGATCTCGGCGTCAACTATCTCGAACACCCTCTCGGCGGCCGCCTGCGCCCTGACGAACATGCTAGTCATGAACCCCAGCATCCTCACGGGGCCCATGAGCCTAGACATGTAAAAGTAGAAAGCCAGCACAGTCCCAAGGGTC
>JAUWLH010000227.1 GCA_030613835.1 Candidatus Bathyarchaeota archaeon
ATTGATCGCCCACCAGTCACTGATGACCGGACCATCATATCCCCATTCCTCCTTCAGAATATCAGTGAGGAGCATCTTATTCTCAGCAGTACTGGTACCATTGACCTTGTTGTAGCTCTGCATCACCATCGCGGGGTTTGCCTTCTTGACAATCCTCTCGAACGGGGCCAGGTAGATCTCCCTGAGCGCCCTCTCCTCGACGACAGAGTCCATGCTCAGCCTCTCAAACTCGGCGTTGTTACACACATAGTGCTTCAGGGTAGCCCCTACCCCTATACTCTGGACCCCTTTGATATACGAGGCACCTAGTTCACCAGCCACGACGGGGTCCTCACTGAGGTACTCGTAGGCCCTACCACAGAGCGGGTGCCTGACGATGTTAACCCCAGGGGCCAACAACAGTCCAATCCCCAGCTCTTTACTCTCCTCGCCGATCGATTTTCCCACCTCGTACATCAGATCACGGTTCCAGCTTGACCCCAAGGTGGCTAGGGACGGGAAATTGGTAACGGGGTGAAGAAGGTCCAGGTAACCGGATTTCGTGGTGAAGGAAGCAAGGCTGCTCATGTCCCATGTGGACCTCTGTGTATAGCTTTGTGTCTTCATCCACCGGGGGCCATGGGGCCCGTCACTCATGAAGACAGGCTTGATACCGAGCCTCTCTATCTTTTTAGTGCTCCACGGGCCGAAACCGGAGCATAGGGAGACCTTCTCTTCGAAGGATAACTGTTCAAGGATGGAGTCAACATCGGACATAGTGGAAATCATTATTGCATTACCATCCTATTTGATAAAACCCACCGTACTCGATAGCATTTTCAATTAGCTAGGTTACATTACCGTTATGTACGAAAAGAACGACAATCGGTACAACTGCAGCGAGAGTGTCATACTGTTCGTCAACGATGAGATCCCACTTGAGGGATTCGGCAAAGGAGTCATGAGGGCCAACTCTAATCTCGGCGGAGGAGGAGCCGGGTGGGGAAGTCTATGCGGTGCTATTAACGGTAGCTGCCAGGTCTTCGGGTTGCTCATGGGTACCAACGGCGACGAGTCCCTCGAGGAATTCAAGGCGAAACGCGAGAAGATGAGGGATAAGACCCAGGTCTACCTCAAGGCTTTCGAGGAGAAATGGGGACACATCAACTGCTTCGACCTTCTGGGAGTAGACGCGAGGACCGAGGAGGGCAAGAAGAAGTACAAGGAGAACAGAGAGAAGGGAATATACTTCTGCGAGGATTATGTCAAGTGGTCATCGGCAAAGATAATAGAGCTTGTTAGTGCCGACCCCGACATCCAGCTCCCCTAGCCGCACTGTTCCATGATTATTCTCATGGTTACCTTGTGGGCCTCGATGTAGTCATCGAGGTCCTCCGGTGGAGGGAACGTCAAGCCAAACCCGATAGGATAACCGTGGGACGTTTCTCCTACGCCATCGAGTGATACTAGGCTATTGTAGGCTGAACCTGCCGCGGTACTCCGATGCGGGGTACTTTTTCTCGTTCTTGGCCAGCTTCGAGGCGATGGCCGCGGGAAGATCGATGCCAAGATCATGGCTCAGGAACATGAGGTAGATGAGGACATCCGCAACCTCCTCATATA
Organism: Candidatus Bathyarchaeota archaeon; assembly: GCA_030613835.1. Classification (GTDB taxonomy): domain Archaea; phylum Thermoproteota; class Bathyarchaeia; order TCS64; family TCS64; genus RBG-16-57-9. The sequence continues at coordinate 1,603 of JAUWLH010000227.1, forward strand.
TCCTCTTCATCCTCTTTGGATCGGCCTTTACCTCCTCGTGGGACTCGTGCTCCCTCCACAGGAATAGCTCAAGAAGCTCCCCAGCCTCGATGCTCAGGGCCGTCGCCAACTCTTTCGGTAGGTGGAACTGCTCCCATTCCCGTTCACGCCTGAATTTCAGCAGCTTGGGCAGCATGGACTCGACAGCGTCTCCGCTCATGAGTAGGGAATAATATTCAGAGGTTTATAACTCGGCTCTAAAACCCGTGGACACGTGATCAATTAGCCGCTCTGAATTACAGACTGGCATCTGTATCAATAGAAAAAGAAAGGGGCTCCGTTTTATTGGCGATGGAATAGAATGGTGTTACACCCCAGTTGCCTGACCCGGTTTAGGGTAGTATGGAGCCGAGGTGGGAACGCTAAAAATCCTCGCACCCATTTCGCGGTCAATCATCAGCTTGCCCCTTCCGTCTTCACCTACTATCTCAAGCTGCTGCACGGCTTCTCCGACGTTTGCCTCCTCTTCGACCTGCTCCTCGACGAACCACTGGAGCAAGTTGTAGGTGGCGTTGTCGTTGAGCTCCCTGGCAATCTTTACCATGTGGTCGATCCTGCCGCTGATGTACACCTCGTGCTCGTACGCAGTCTTGAACACCGTAAGGGGATTCTCCCAGCTTGACGGGGGCTTCTGGATGGCCGCAAGCTCCACCCTCTCACCCCTCTCAAGGATATAGTTGAGGAAGATATCGGCATGTATCTTCTCCTCCCTCGCCTGCACCTGCATCCACGTGGCCATCCCCTTAAATCCGTTTGATTCCAGGTCGGCCGCCATGGCAAGGTAGATGTAGCTACTGTAGGTCTCCTCTTGTATCTGCTGGTTTAGCTCTTTCAGCATTTTTGGGTCCATAACAATCAAAAACTGCTAGGACAGCGTGGCTATTAACGATTACACAGAACGGAAGCTACTTGCGGGGAACAACTAGGGTGATCATCTCGTCGTTCCTCACCGATGCTCCGCCAGACTCGGCGTAGTACTTTTGCAGGTCCTCTACTCCCTTCCTCAGGCCCTCCTCCGTGATGGGCCTGAACATGCTCCATAGCTTCTTGGTGGCGATCTCGATGAACTCCTCCACTGTCTGGTATCGCTCCTTGGTGTATTCGTGGAACTCCACGTCCCTGAACCCCGCGTTCATGAAATAGTCCGTGAACTCCTTGTCGCTGGGGTACACATTAAGCTGGTTCTGCTTGATCTCGGGGAAATACTTGAAGACCACCTTATCGTTGAGCTGTCTGTGACCGATGGTCCTGATGACAACTGTTCCGTCGCCCTTCAGCGCCCTGGCGCACTCGTTTGCGGTGCCCTGCTTATCCTGGATGTGGTGCCAGACTTGGCTGCTGAAAATGCAGTCAAGGAGTCCAGCCCTGATCGGTATCAATTCCCCGATCCCGTTGAACCAGTGGACATCCCTGGATTTCTCACGTGCCTGCCTCAGCATACCCACGGCAGGGTCCATGCCACACATCAACGCGTTCGACTCCCGTCCTATACCTACAGTGTAGAGCCCTGTGCCGCAACCTAGGTCTAGGACAAAGTCCTCTTCCTCAAGGTTCGCGAGTCGTGTGGTCTCTTTAGCCCCCAGTTCAACGTCCGCCCCCCTGGGCCCCGGGTCGTGCTCCGCGGGGCTGCGGGGG
>JAUWLH010000268.1 GCA_030613835.1 Candidatus Bathyarchaeota archaeon
TGGCGCCCTAGAATGACCAAACCCTTTTGGTCAACAAGTTTGAGTCTATATTTCAGTCTCTCGGAGGGCCTAATAGGCCCGGAGTCCGCCGTCAGGCGGTAAGTATTTAGATCACCTTTCCGTTACTCAAACTGCCATGAAGAGAACTGAAAAACAGCAGATGGGCAGAAGTTCGAGTCTTCTCCAGGGCGCCACTAATCTTCCTCAGGTATCTGAGGGACTTGAAAACTTTTTGGAGTATTAGATATATTAGTAAGAATACTCAGGAAAAATATGTAATCAATCTTAGAAGACTATCTAAACACGCTGATCTAAACGATCCTCTGAAAGTAGAATCATATGTGTTCAGCATTGATGTAACAAACAAATATCGAAATTCTTTGTTTGATGCACGCACGATACTTGAAGCAAACCATTTAACTAGTTTTCACCGTTGATGTCCCATGACCATTCTCGACACAGCCACTTCCAGACGGACCACAAGGAAGTACAATCAGACCCCTGTGAGTGAAGACGATATTAGGTACGTCCTTGAGACCATCAGGCAGTCACCCAGCGGGAGCAACTCCCAGCCATGGCAGGTAATCATAGTGGATGACCCAAGCGCCAAGATGGCGATCAGGGAGGCATCCGAGGAGGGGGAGAGGGCGTTCTACGAGTCAATCAGCCCCGAGAGAAAAAAAGGGTACAACGAGAAAGGACTGAACCCGAGCAAGCCTCATCTGACAGAGGCCCCTGTTCTTCTCGTGGTACTAGGGGACACCCCGGCCCCTAACTACAGGCCATGGGTGTGGGTCCGCATCGGGTACGCGATACTGGCGGTCGAGGAGAGAGGGCTGTCAACGGTAACCTACACGCCGTCGGATCCCAGCTTGGTAACGAAGATCCTGAGAGCACCTGAGGACTATCTTGTGGAGGTGGTGTTGCCCCTCGGGTACAGCGATGACCCCAAACCGAAGGAACCCAGGAAACCCGTCGAGGAGTTCACCCACAGGAATGCGTGGGGACACCGGGGGCATCTACCTAACTCGCAGTGAGCCTGAGTTGATCAATGAGGCGAATACCCCAGCGAGCGTCGAGATGAAGAACCTTAGAGCTTGGATTGCCATCCATGTTCGAGATGATGATGCAGATGCCCGATCCTTTGAGCCAGTCAGGCGCACGCGCTTGTTGAGCATGACACCATCGTGGTACCCATGTTATTTAGTATGAATGATTATCCATCTATATGGAAATCGATGGCACCATCACTTTCTTCTATTACGATGACCTGAAGAGGGCCACGGAGTTCTATGAGAGGACAATGGGATTCGAGAAGGTAATTGATATCGAGCTGGCCAAGGTCTTCAGGGTCCACGGTAACAGCCACGTTGGGCTCGTGGATGGGCATGAGGGATACCTGAAATGGGCCCAATCGAAGCCTGTTATGTTGAGCTGGTTCAGCGAGGACATCGACGGCTGGCACGAGTACCTCAAGGCGAAGGGCATCGATATAGAGCAGCCCCCCGAGAAACAATCGTACTTAGAGATGAGGACGCTGCTATTCCGTGACCCCGAGGGCTACCTGCTTGAAATACTCCAGTGGCTCAAGAAACCTTACGGCCAGTAGCTTATCTTTTATCCCCAACCCGCTGATTCAATGTGATTAATATGAAAGGCATCAAGGGATTGATCACATTCACCTACTACAACGACATTGACAAGGCTGAGAAGTTCTACGGAGAGACCCTGGGCTTCGAGGAGGTCATGAACAGGGACTGGGTGAAGATCTTCAGGGTCGGCAAGGACAGCCACATTGGGCTCGTGAACGCGGAGAAGGGCTTCCTGAAGCCACAGGCGGAGAAGCCGGTTATGCTAAGCGTCATCGTAGAGGACGTCGATGCGTGGCATAAGCTCCTGGAGGAAAAGGGGGTCAAGACTAACCACCCGCCCCAGAAGAGCGGGGACATCAATATGAGGGGGTTCCTGACGTGGGATCCCGAGGGATACGCCGTTGAGTTCTTGACCTTTGACACCAAGCCGTATGGGGAGTGAACGCCCCTACGAGGTCAGTCTCACTTTTCCTCTACTCGTTGGGGCCCAGTTGCTCAGTTTTTTACTTACGGCCCAGAAATAGGTCGGCCTATATAGGAACACCCATGGGGCATCATCCCTGACTATCTGGAAGATCCGCTGGTAGATCCCAGCCCTCTTAGAGTTATCAAAGGTCCTCTGGGCGGTATCGATTAACCCATTAACTTCCTCGCTATGGTAGCCCTCCCACCAGGGCCCCTTGTGTCCTGAGTGTATCTTCTCCCTGAGCACCCTGTAGGTGCTTATGGGGCTCGAGTCAAAGCAGCACATGTCATGGATGTCCTTATCCCTGACCATCTCGGCGTAGGCCGCACGGTCAGTGTAGCTGATTACCTCCACATCAACTCCTATCCGGCCGTAGTGCTCCATCATCATCTTTCCCACCTCAAGACCCTCATCGGGCATCCTGGTGGGGATATCGATGGTTAACTTGAGACCCTCAGGGTAGCCCGCCTCGGAGAGTAGCCTCCGCGCCCGACCCGGGTCATAGGGGTATGGCTCTGTTTCTGGGTTGTGCCCGAAATGGTGTGGCGTCAGGTACCCGTTGAGCCTAGTTGCGGTCCCCTTCTTTACCTTCCTCACCACTTGGGCGATATCCAGCCCATAATTCAGCGCCTGCCTCACACGATGGTCTGCGCAGACACCGCTACCGCTGTTCATCATGAAGATAATGCAGAGGCTGCTCTTGAGGGAGACCGCGTTTGT
>JAUWLH010000092.1 GCA_030613835.1 Candidatus Bathyarchaeota archaeon
TGATGCCGAGACTGTCCTGCAGTATGTTCTCCATCTGGAGCCTGATCTCAAGCTGCCTCCCGCTCTTGGGGCCAGCCACCCCGATCTCCCTCGGGTCGTTGGGGTCAAGGTAGATGTATTTGTGCTTGAACGGAGGTAGGAACCCGTCCACCTTGTTCTGCTCTGGGATATCAACAGGGGTAGCCGTGTGGCTCGTGGTATAACCGTCGTAGCATACCATGATGGGCAGGTAGACACGTTCGTCCTCGGCTATCCTGTATGCTTGTATGATCATGTCAAGTGCCTCCTGGGGGCTCTCACAGTAGAGCTGGAGCCACCCTATGTCCCTCTGCTGGAGGCTGTCGCCCTGCTCTGCCTGCAGCGTACCAGGTGCGCTTATCCCTCGGTTGACAACCGCCATTACAATGGGAAGCCTGAACCCAGCAGCCATCCAGAGGACCTCGGTCATGTAGGCGATTCCCTGGCTGCACGATGCGGTGAAAGCCCTTCCACCCGCGGCTGACGCCCCGATACTGTGGCTCATGCTGCTGTGCTCTGACTCCGTCCTCTGGTAGACGCAGTCGCCCAAGTCTCCGGCGACGTGCATGTCAGCTAGGTGCTCGACAAGTGGGGTCTGGGGTGTGATGGGGAAGGCCGCTATAACGTCTGGTCGTGAAAGCTTGACGCCGTAGGCGGCCGCGTGGTTTCCTTCTAAGAATTTGACTTCACCCATCTCTAGGCCTCCCTCACCATCTTGATTGCGTCGCTGGGGCACTCCTCGGCGCAGATGCCGCAGCCCTTGCAGTAATCCAGATCGAACACGATTTTGCCCTCAACCATTTCAACGTAACCATCTGGACAATAAGTCTCACACAGCCCGCATTTGATACAACTGTCATGGTCAACTACGGGTCGGATAGCCCTCCACATGCCCGTTTTTGCCCCTTTAATCGATGGATCGGCGTTAAAGGTGGCTGGTGGCAGGTTTCCCCATTTTTTCCTGTACATAGTATCGCCCTGTTCTTTACACATTGGTGGATTACGTATAAAAAACGAATCATACACCCATTTCCAGGCACCTATACTAGGCACACGGGTGGTTTCAAGCCCATCAATTAGCCAATCAGCTAGTGTTTTATACTTACTTGGGCAGTATGAGACGGATACCTCATGATGGAAATAAGGATTCATGGACGAGGAGGCCAGGGTGCAGTAACGGCCGCCAAGATTCTTGGCGAGGCCGCGATCACCGAGGGAAAATGGGCGTGGAAATCCGCTCTCTATGGAGGGGAGAGGAGAGGCGCACCGGTCCAGGCCTTCGTCAGGATCGCCGATGAACCCATAAGGGAAACTCATCAGGTGATTGAGCCTGATTGCCTGCTAATCATCGACCCAACCCTACCAGATGTCGTCAACGTGACCGCTGGCCTGAAGGAGCCAGGTACGATAATCTACAACACGACAAAGAAACCGGAGGAAGTAGAGTTCGCAAAGGGAGCCACAGTGGCCACACTGGACGCCTTGACTATAAGCAACGAGCTGTTCGGAGCTAGATCAATACCCATAGTGAATACAAGCATGCTTGGTGCGCTTGTCAAGGTCACTGGTTACCTGGAGCTTGAGAGCCTGTTCGAGCCCATAATGAAGGCGTTCCCAGGAAGCAGGGGAGAGAAGAACATCCAGGCCCTGAAGACCGGGTACGAGCACGTGGCGCTATGAAGCGGCGTTTATGAACATCAGGATGATGAAAACTGGCGTCCCGATAGCCAGTAAGATGTAGGTGATCCCAGCCCCTATCAACACCTTCACGGTCCTGATTATCCATTTTCTCCAGTTCATAAACTATTCAGACCTCTTGCATTTTTTCAGCTTAGGTGAAGGGCAGCAGGATGATCAACGCACCCAGTCCTATCAATAGAAGGAAGTAACCCACGCCCAGAATTATCGCCAAAATGATGAGCCTCTTGATCCACTTCCACCAGTTCATGGAAGAATAAGGGGTGTAGGAGGATAAGATACCTACTTTGACGCTTCGACCAGGGAACGGAACAGGTTGTTCATCTCGCCCTTGTGCATGTGCTCGGGGTGCCACTGGACGCAGAGCCTCCAGTGAGGTGAATCAATCTCAAGAACCTCGATGACGCCGTCGGGTGCCCATCCAGTTGCCTTGAACCCTGGTGCAGGGGCTTTGCAAGCCTGGTGGTGGAACGTGTTGACCTTGATCTCGTCCTTGTCAAAGATCCCGTGTACCAGTGAACCGGGCTCAAGCTTGATGTGGTGTGTGCCGTACCATGCCTCTGTCTCCTGCCTGTGTTTCAGGGGTTTCTCGATCTGGCTCCCGATGTCCTGGATTAGTGTGCCTCCGGCTGCGGTGTTCAACACTTGGAGTCCCCTGCATATGCCAAAGACCGGCTTCTTGCCTGTTAGAGCCTTCTTTGCGAGGCTAATCTCGAATGTGTCCCTGAGGATATCGATGCCTCCCTGTTTGGGAAGGGGCTCCTCACCGTAGAGCATCGGATCAACGTCGGGTCCGCCCGTGAAGATGATGCCGTCGACAAGCCCTAGAAGCTGGCCCTGGTCGATATCATAGAGAGGTGGCAGGCTGACTGGCGTCCCCCCGTTGCGCTGAACCGCCTTGGTGTAGGCGTCAGGCAGGTTGTAATGCTTTTTATCGTTCAAGTAGCGAGAGGTTATCCCGATCACTGGTCGCATAGCCAACGGGTGTGAGTTGTCGAATTTAATGTTTACAGTCCTCATATGAAATCTTATAACCGATCGAGCACGCCTTGTTCGTGATTCAAATGTCCAAGATTTTCAAGGCGACTGACGCAGACAAGATGGTCAACGAGGGCGTCTACACCATGTACAAGCTCGCAACCAAGGACCTAGGGGCCAAGAACTTCACCACGGTCATGTACGATTACGAGCCCAACTGGAGCACAAAAAGGAGGCACACCCACGACGCCAGGGAGAGCATATACATCATCCTGGAAGGACTAGCCAAGGTCCACCTCAACGGAGAGGACCACGAGCTGGGGCCTGGGATGGTGGTTTACCTATCACCGGGGGACATGCACGGCGTCACCGGGTCAGGCCCAGAGGGCTTGAAGATGATAGAGGTATGGGCACCACAGGACCCTGATGTCACATACTACGAGGACGGGAAAGTCGTCGAGTAACACATCCATTTTTCGCATTCTTTTTACTAGACCACCTGTGTATTGCTGATATTCAGGCGGGTACACAGATGGCGATACGTGGGATATTTGATCAACTTGGGAAATCACTGAAAAAGGCAGGCAAGAAGGACAAGGGCCCTAACAGGATCCCGTACATGGTTGTCTGGAACTTTACTAACATGTGTAACCTCAGGTGCAAGCACTGCTACCAGGACGCAAAGGAGACTTGCGACCCAGATGAGCTCACCCTTGAGGAGAAACTCAAGTTCGTCGACACAATGCACGCGGCAGGCGTCAAGGTACCCGTCATATCAGGCGGTGAGCCCCTAATACACCCCGATTTCTTCCCGGTTCTCGGTTATATGGTAGAGAAGAAGATGCACGTGGCAGCCGCCAGCAACGCAACTATGATCACAAAGGAGTTCGCCAAGAAGCTCAAGGATCACGGACTTGCCTACATTGAGATCAGCCTTGATAGCGTTAACCCCGAGAAACATGACGAGTTCAGGGGGATGAAAGGTGCATGGGACCTCACGGTTCAGGGTATCAAGAATTGTCTTGAGGTGGGGTTATTCGTGGCAATAGCTACCGTCTTCACCAAGAATACCCTGGACGAGGTTGACCTCATGCTTGATTTTGCTGCTGAACTGGGGGTTCAGCGTTTCATACACTTCAACTTCGTGCCCGCTGGGAGGGGGCCTGAGATCGCGGATCAGGACCTGAGCCCTGAGGAGAGGGAGGATCTACTGAACAAGCTGTTCAAGCGCAGGAGGACCATCGGGCTTGAGATACTTAGCACAGCGCCCCAGTATGGTAGGGCCTGTCTTGAGGGAAGCCTTGGAAGATACCTTGACCCCGACAGGCTCTATGTCGAGACTAAAGCACAGAAGAGTGAGCAGTTCTACGTTCAGAGTCCCACCCACTATAATACCATCAACGACAGTAAGAACGCCGTACCAATGGAATCACTCCAGGGCTGCGGCGCTGGACGCCAGTTCATCTGCATACAACCCAACGGTGACATCTGCCCGTGTATGTTCATCTCAAGCTGGGTCGAGGGCAATATCAGAGAGGAACCGTTCTGGGACATCTGGAAGAGGTTCGAGACCATCGAGTGCTTCACGGACAGGGACGCCCTGGAAGATGAGTGCGGCTCATGCCAGTTCAGGTACCTGTGCGGCGGATGCAGGGCACGCGCCATAAACTACATCGGCAACCCACTGGCTGCCGACACTGGGTGTATAAAGAACAAGGATAAATGGCTAATAGAGCAGGGAAAAGCCTAGTTTTCTTCCCTGTCCAGGAGCATCATGGGCATACGTGCCCTATCAGGCGTACAGACCAGGTCGTGGAGTAGCTCGGGTGTCTGATCGTCCATGAGCTTCCTCATCTCCTCTGCACACCCACGCACCTCCTCGCCGCTCATCCTCCTGACCTCAGGCTTGAGCACGGGCCCCATCCTTCCACAGGCCGGGCACTCTTCGAGCAGTGTGACCATGTCGCCAGTGATCATGGCTCCCGGGTAGCTGTTGGCCATATGGTCAATGAAAGCAAACCTGCCCGTCTCGCCCCAGCCCATCTTGTTATAGTTCTCGTCCAGGACCATGGGGTAGACCAGTGTAGGCGGTAGGTGCAGGTAGTGCCCCTCGGGGCACTGGATAGCGTGCCAGTTGCTCTCAACCATGGTGTAGAGATCGATGTTGTTCTCGTGAGGGATACCCAGGGTCCTCTGTGCAAGGTCCCTGAACTCCTTGAGAGGGATCTCCTCGGTGTCGTGGAGTTTCCAGCCGCCGCCGGTGATTATTGCGCCCTTCTCGCCGAAATCGAAGGTCCTGTCCTGCTTCTCAAGCTCATCCATGACACGCCGCATAATAAAAGGGGCCTCTGCAATGAACACCTTGTCGCCCGCCTTCTCCCTCTCGTCCAGCCACTTGATGACGTTCCCAGTGATCTTCCTGGAGGTGCCCATGAGCTGCATGGCGGCTGCCATCACGGCGTCGCTGAGCCCTCGGATGTCGCCGTTGCTGACGCGCATCAGTTGGGTTGTGATCTCCCTGTCGATAGCGTACTGTACGTCCTCGTAGACGTCATCCATGAGCTTGATGACCTTGCCCACCCACATGTTTGTCTTCGACGGATTTGGCCCGCAGAGGTAGGCGTAGGCCGAGTCGTCGTACCAGTGCTCCAACATCTCGCTGATACCCATCTTGCCGAGGGCGTACTGGCTCCTCATGAACGTGGTCTGGTCCTTGGGGATGAAGCTAAAGCGTCCGCTTGTGCCACTGCTGTACACCGCCATTATCCCCTTGTCGGCGAATACGTCGATGAGCTCGTCCATGGTGGGGTTCTTCTTCCGGATCTTGGGTCGCTCGACCTTGTTGATGCTGATGTTCATGAGCCAGTTGATGAACTCATGCCCCTCAAGGTATGCCTTGAAGAAGCGGTGGCTGATGAGCGGCACCTTGTCCAGGTCATCGTATGTCTTGAGGCTCGTGGGCGCGAAATCGAACTCGTTGCAGTACATGTGGTACCACTTGCTCTCCTCGTACCAGTAGTTGAAGGCGTGTTTGATGGCGTTGAATCTGAGCTCGTCAGTCTTCTCCTTTGGGAGCCTGAAGAGTGTATCCACCCCGTAGAGGGCTTCCTCGATGGGCGTCCATGTCTCCTTCGGTGGCACGTAGCCGATATCATGCATCTTCTGTGTTGCCAAGCTGACCAATCTGATGACCGCAGGATACGTATGGGTACTGAATAAAAAGGTAAGCTATCCAGTTGGACGTAACCGCTAAAGCGGCCGGGGTCGTGTATTGATACATGAAGGTTCTAGTCGTTTACAAGGGCCTGGCCCCGAGGCTCAAGGCGCGCCTACCCGATGATATCGAGGTAGTTCACCCGGAGACCGGCACGGACGAGGAGCTGGTGAGGCTCGCGAGGGACGTGGATGTTATAGTGAGCACTAGGCTTAGCCCGGTGGTGGCAGAGAGCGCGACTGTGCTCAAGCTTCTCCAGAAAACGGGGGCTGGCGTGGATGATATGCCGTTTGACGCCCTCCAAGAGCACACATACTTGGCGAACACGAGCGGATCAAATCCTGTGCCACTCGCTGAGGGCGCTGTCGCCCTCGTGTGGGCACTTGCCAAGAGGATAGTGCCGAGGCACCTCAGGTTTCAAGATGGTAG
>JAUWLH010000038.1 GCA_030613835.1 Candidatus Bathyarchaeota archaeon
TACCCCTAAAGGCTAGCATCCTGAGATGCGGGTAGCTGGTGGTCCACGCGCCGCTGCAGAAGCCCTCGTTTTTTTAAATCCAACGCCTAGTGGCAAAACCCCCCACCCTATTCCACCTGAACACCAAATAAAAAATCCAAAGTAACCCCCTACGGGTACCCGCAGCATGTAACAAACTTATAAATCGCATACAGACAATACAAAAGACATCCATCGAACGGAGAAATAAGAATTGAACCCCCTCGCAGAACTACGCGGAGAATGCCAAAAGCTCCTAGAGGCAGCCCTGGAGAAATCCTACCCGGGCACGGAGCTACCGGAAACAAAGTATAGCCTCCCCCCCACCCCAGAGATGGGGGAGCTGTCATCACCAGCATGCTTCCAGTTGGCGAGGGCACTGAAGCAGTCCCCTATGAAGATAGCGGAGACCCTCACGGAGAACATCCCAGTCGACGAAAGCAAGCTAATCAAGAGCGCCGAGGCCGTCAGCGGGTACGTCAACTTCCACGTCGACCCCGAGACCTACAACGGACTCGTTCTGAAGTCAATCATCAACCTCGACAAGGAGTATGGCTTCCTCAAGGCCGAGAACCCCGAGAGGGTGATGGTGGAGCACACTAGCGCCAACCCCATCAGCCCCATTCACATCGGAAACGCAAGGAACAGCATCATCGGCGACAGCCTAGCCAGCCTACAGCAGAAACGAGGCCACCAGGTAGTCATCCACTTCCTAGTAAACGACATGGGCAGACAGGTAGCCATGACCACATACGGCTGGAAGCTGCTGGGCGAACCCAAGCCCGAGGGCGAAGCCGAGCTATGGATAGGAACCATCTACGCATCATTCAACGTCATCAACGAGCTAAACAAACTCAAGACAATCCTCAAAGAGGCAGAGAACAATGGAAGAGTCTATGAGGCATCCGAGGCACAGGACGAGATCGACGAGTACAACATCGCAGCCGAGGCGCTGAGAGAGCGCTACCCTGGTCTCTACGATCAGCTGGCCGAGGTGTTGTCAACAATCGAGGACCCTTTAGCCGAGGTGGTTGCCCTCAATAATCGTTATGAAAACAACGAACCCGAGACCGTGAACGAGGTAAAGACCCAGATCCGGTACTGCCTCGACGGGTTCGAGACCAGCCTAGGAGAGATCGGGATCATGTTCGACAGCTTCGATTTCGAGTCAGACCTAGTCTGGGCCAAGGCAGCCGAGGCTGTCCTTGACAAGCTCGTTGCCTCTGGCTACGTCATCAATGACATGGGTGCCCAGATCCTCGACTGCGACAGGATAGCAAAAGAGCTGAGGCTCAAGGAGAGATGGAGACTACACCCGGAGCACGAGATACCTAGGCTCGTCCTGGTCAGGAGCGACGGCACAACGCTTTACACCCTCAGGGACATGGCTTACACCATTGACAAATTCACTCACGCCGACAGGGTCATCAACGTCATCGGGATGGAGCAGACGCTGGCCCAGCTACAGCTCAGGATAGCCCTGGCTGCCATCGGGGAGATGAAGATGGGGGACAACCAGATCCACTACGCCTACGAGTTCGTAAATCTCCCGGGCGTCAAGATGAGCGGACGCCTCGGCAGGTACGTGACCCTTAATGAAGTGCTCAGAAGGGCCGTTAAGCTGGCCATGGAGGAGGTGGAAAGCCGCAACCCGGGATTACCTCAGGAGGAAAAGCTGGAGATCGCCCACATGGTAGGCTACGGGGCCGTCAAGTACACCCTCCTCAGCGTCGACCCCATGAAGCCGATCACCTTCGACTGGAAGAAGGCCCTAAACTTCGAGACCAACAGTGCCCCGTTCATCCAGTACAGCCACGCGAGGACATGCAACATACTAAAACGGTCAGAGAAACGGCCGGAGCCGGGTTATGGGAAACTAACCGCGATCAAGGAACGCGAACTGGTGAACCTCCTCGCCCAGTTCCCCGAGACCTTCGAGAGGGCGGCGGAGGAGCTCCAGCCCAGCAACTTGACGGCTTACGCAAACTTGCTCGCTGACAAATTCAACAGCTTCTACGCGACCCAGAGTGTATTGAAGGCCAAGACAAAGGGATTGATGGGAGCCAGACTCAACGTGGTTAACGCTACCAGAATCACCCTCAGGAACATCCTTGACGTACTGGGCATCGATGCGCCCGAGCGTATGTAAGACTAGAGTGGGGCTAACTCCCCGAGCTTTTTCATGTCCTCCTCAAGCTCACCCAGCAGGTGCCTACGATAGATCGCGGCCGCCGGGTGGTAGAGGGGGAACAATTTGATCTTTCCCCATGGCGCGTCTATTTCGAAGAACTCGCCATGGACATCACCGATGACTTGTTTCTCTAGGCCAAAACGTTCCTGGAAGTATGCTAACGAGCTGTTTCCCATCGGGGCGATTACCTCAGGTTTAATGATCCCAAGCTGCTCCATCATATAGCCCTCGCAATGAGCCACCTCCCTTTTTTTTGGTCTCCTGTTCTTTGGCGGCCTGCACTTGATGATGTTCCCGATAAAGATGTCGTCTCGGACCAAACCCGCGACAGCAAGAAGGCTGTCCAGTAGCTTACCCGCGGAACCGACAAAAGGCAGTCCTGACTCGTCCTCTTTCCTTCCGGGGGCCTCACCCACCAGAACTATCTTCGCGTCAAGGTTTCCCGCCCCGAGAACCACTTTTTTCCTTGTCTCCGACAAGCCGCAGTGGGCGCAGCTCCTAACTTGGGCCGTGATCTGGTTCATACTCTCTGTCTTTGCTCGGTCTTCGGATCTATACATCACACTGCACCCTTTTCCTGCAGCTTCCTAAACTGGACCTCGGTCAACCCAAGGATCCTGTTGAGAACCTCGAAGGTGTTGCCCCCTAGGCTCGGTGCTGGGCCCCTTGGTCTCGGGTCCGTCATGGACATCTTGATGGGGTTCCCCTGAACCTTAACTGTACCGAGTCCGGGCTGCTCAAGGTCCAGAACCATCTCCCTATTCCCAGCTATATGTGGGTCCTCCGATGCTTCCTTGATATCATATATCGGGCAGCCCGGAATCCCGTTCTCTATCAGGATATCCACGATCTCGTCTTTGGTCATGCCCAATGTCCACTCCTCGATCATCTCCTTCAACGGGGCGTGGTTCTCGACTCTGTCAGGGTTTGACTTAAACCGGGGATCATCAATGAGATCCAGCCCGCTGGCCTTTAGGAATCTGGCCCAAAGGTTGTCGTTTGCGATGCCTATCACAACCCATCCATCCCTTGTCCTGAATGTATCGTAAGGGTAGATGAACTCGTACCTGTTACCGATTCTCTCTGGGACATGGCCTTTAACGTAGTACATCTGGGGGATGTTCTCAAGGGCCGCGAAGACGCTGTCCACTAAGGAGACATCTACCAGTTGCCCTTTCCCAGTCTTCTCCTTCACATTGAGAGCACCAAGGATGCCAACGGTACAGAAGAGGCTGCTGAGTATGTCCCCTATGGCCGTGCCCGACCTCGTAGGCGGACCGTCGGGCCATCCTGTGATGCTGAGAAGGCCGCCCATGGCCTGACCTATGATATCGTATCCCGGCCGGGTCTTGTACGGGCCAGTCTGGCCGAAGCCCGAGATCGCGGCGTAGATAAGCCCCGGGTTGATCTTGGAAAGCTCATCGTATCCCAGCCCGAGCCTGTCCATAGTGCCCGGCCTGAAGTTCTCTAGGAGAATATCACATTCCCCGACAAGTCCCCTGAACACCTCTTTGCCCTCCTCAGTCTTGAGGTTCAGGGTGATGCTCTTCTTTCCCCTGTTGAGGTTCACGTAGTACATGCTCTCCTCACCGATGAAAGGCGGAAACTGCCTGCTGTCGTCACCCTTGCCTGGTATCTCAAGCTTGATGACCTCTGCCCCCATATCGGCGAGTAGCATACTTGTGAATGGGCCCGCGAGGACCCTGCTCATGTCGAGGACCCTGACGCCCAGAAAAGCATCGGATTCAATCATGGACTAATTGGAATGCCATGATGTAATAAAGCTTAGTTGAGAATAGTCTAGAGACATGCTCCAATGTGGTGGTAGTACCCTCGAACATAGCCGCTACATTGTTATGGATGAGTAGTGTACTGGTCGCCTTTACCGTCCCGATGATATACTTGATTTTGCTTCTCCACTATGTGGAAACCAATGTTTATAATCAAGAGTACCATTTCATTATCACCGCTGGGTAACGTTATAACCCATCGGGCTAGTCCCTTATTGAATCCCATGAATGACACAAAACCCGCTTTCAAGCTGTGGCTAGAGACCGATGGCGGCTACGTGTTCGGGCCGGGGGTCTACAACCTTCTCATCGCCATCGATAGAACGGGGACACTAAAGGAGGCAAGCCAGCAGTTGGGCATGAGCTATAGGTACGCTTGGGGACTCATCAAGAAGGCGGAGGAGAAACTGGGCGAGCCCCTTATCGATGCAATAAAAGGGGGCAGACTCGGCGGAGGCAGTTCTACAATCACTGAGACAGGAGCCAAGTACATCAAAGACTTTGAGCGTATTCAGGATCAGTGGAAGGAGTTCAGGGACTCACTCAGGGCCGATGGAACAGTCGTGAGGGTTGATGGAAAGGAAGTGATTGTTTCATTTGATTCCAATGTCGTTCTTGTCAAAGGCGATAAGGTCAGGTTGACCAAGGCCTAGGATAGTGAGCAGTTCTCCAGAATGGCCAAAAAGGGATCATACCTCGGTTTCAACCCGCTTCCCTCCTCAGTGATCTTGTAACACTGCTTCACCTCATCTGACATTTCTGGGCACTTTATGATGTATCCCAGGTTGCGTAAGTCGTTGAGGTGGTGGTACACGTTCCTGATATCGCTGTCATTCATGTAGACGTAAAAGTTGTTCTTGAGACACAGCCAGATGTTGTAGCCATAGCTCTTTTTACCAAGCTGCTGGTGCGTGTAGATGATTGACAGGATTTTCATTTTGGTCGCCCCACACGTTCCTTTTGGTTTCGGCATTCAGCTTGTCCTCGAAATCCTTAAATAAAGATTACCAAATTTATAATTTACGTATTGGTAAATTATCCATACTGCATTTTGTAAAAATAAGAGTGTAAGATGTGAGCAGACTGCAAAAGGAAAACAAGAATCGATGTTCGAGATGTGGTGGTTCTAATTTCGTCAGCGACCACCAGAACGGTGAGATTGTGTGCTCAAGCTGTGGGCTTGTAATAGAGGAAGACCAGATAGACATGGGCCCCGAGTGGCGTGCGTTCACCCCCCAAGAGAGAAATAGCCGTCAAAGAACGGGGCTCGGCATGAGTTACACTCTCTACGACAAGGGACTCTCCACCGTGTTCAAGGGCGACAGGGACGCCAACGGCAACAGGCTTAAGGACGAGACCCGCATCAAGATGGACAGGCTTCGGAGATACGACAACCGCAGCAAGTTCGACGAGACATGGAGGCGGAACCTGAGCATAGCCATGGCGGAGCTTGACAGGATGACAGCGGCGCTACACCTGCCCCATAATATCAAGGAGCAGGCCGCTATCCTCTACCGCAAGGCATTAAAGATGGACCTCATCCGGGGCAGGAGCATTGACGCCTTCGTGGCGGCGACTATCTACGCCGCGTGCAGACAGAATACCGTACCGAGGCCCCTCAAAGAAATCTCGAAGCTGTCGCCTAGGGAGCACGGGGAGATAGCCAGGACATATAGACTGCTCCTCAGGGAGATGAAACTGAAGATGCCAATCGACGGGCCGATGAAGTTCATCCCCAGCATCGCGGCCAAGCTAAACCTGCGCAGAGACACCGAGCAAATGGCTGTAGAGATCCTGAGGCAGGCAAGAGACAGGAACGGACTCAGCGGAAAGGATCCAAGGGGCTTGGCTGCTGCGGCGCTGTACATGGCCTGCATTCGAAACGATGACAAGCGTATTCAGAAGGATGTGGCAGGGGCGGCTGGGACCACTGAGGTAACCCTTAGGAATAGACTCCGTGGGCTTGAGAAGATTCTAAAAACTGTAGAATCTGTGGGAGTCCCCGAGGTCACGAGTCCCCCCCGATGTCCCTAATTTATTACCAGCAATTCCCCTTAATCATTTATCGAGCTGATGTTATGGATAAACTAGCAGGATTGGAAGATGCTTTCAAGAAGACCAAGGTACTTTTCATGACCACCTA
The DNA here is from genome assembly GCA_030613835.1 of Candidatus Bathyarchaeota archaeon. GTDB lineage: Archaea > Thermoproteota > Bathyarchaeia > TCS64 > TCS64 > RBG-16-57-9. Next base: position 6,143 of record JAUWLH010000038.1, read on the forward strand.
CGGCGAGAAAAAGACCAGCCGCCAGATGACCAACTACAACACGAATCCATACGTCCAATTATGGTTCCCCACAGAGAAAGACACCCAGAAGGTCAAGGACATCGAGAAGAACAACGCGATAACATTAACTTTTCCCGGGGAAAACCGTGGCGAGTTCTACGAGATCGAGGGCGAGGCCAGTTTCGCCTCGGATGAAGAGGTAACGGCAAAGTGGGAGTGGTGGTGGCTCTACTGGCACCCAGCCCAGAAGGATAGGTTTTGGTTCCCCCGAGAACATGATGAGAGAAGGGTCATCATAAACGTTAAGCCAGTCAAGGCAAAGCTGGTTAAACGCTAATTTTTTACCATCATAATACGTAAAATCTTTTTTTATCTTAACCAAGTTTATGTTTATAATTCGCGGGCGCAACCTTGTTGATAGAAGCCTTTAATGAGCACGCAGTTTAAGAAGTGAGATTGGAGATGCGAGAGTTTCAAGTAAACATAGACGAGGACCTTTTCAATTACTTAGAGTTCCTTGAACGAACGCGCTACATCAAAAATAAAAACGAGGCACTCCACAGGGCGCTATTATTGTACAAAAAACTCTCAATGCATGATTGGCTCCCAGAGGTCTACCGCATCGGAGAAAACCGGGTGATCATAATGGACAGGGGCATGCTATTGGACCTATTCGAAGCCCTCTCAGAGGTAGAGATCTATAGGGCAGGAAGCTCGACAGCCCTCAAGAGAAAGGTTCTCAAACCCGAGTTCAGGGACATTAATCTTACTCAGAAAGGAAACTGGCCTCTTGTACTAAATGAGCTGCAGAACTTGGGCTGGGGCACATTCCAGCGGGTGGAAGATGAAATTAAGGTTGAAAACTCCGCAGTTCCCTCCACGTATCTACGTGGCTACCTAGAAACAATGTTCAAGGTTACTCTAGAGGAACACCATACAAAAATTAACGATCTCATAATCTTTCGAGTAACTAAAACCAAACAAGATACCTGGTTTTAGAGACCAGTCCAAGGACACCGCTTGTAAGGCCCAATTATTATGGTGACGACTGTGCCAAGGATACCTTCAAGCGCCAGCTCTGTTTCTAAGAACTTGTTTAGGTCCTCCATTTGCTCGAAGATTACTTCGATAAGGAGGTCTACCTCACCGCTTGTTCTATAGAGTACGTGTACGTCTGGGTTGTGTTCTATTGCTTTAACAATGTCAGTTATTTTGGTTGGTTGAACTTTTAGTCCAATGAATGCTTTTATGGCCCTTCCCAGTTTGTGATAGTCCATTATAACCGTGAACTTTTTTATTATGCCTTCTTCTTTGAGTTTGTCAATCCTGTTTTTTACTGTGGCCTCACTAACTCCAGCCTCTGATGCGATGTGTTTGTAAGTACACCGCGCGTCTTCTGTTAGACATCTCACGATTTTGAGGTCTAGAATATCCATTGCCATTGATACTTATGATATAATAGTGGCTTAAAATGATTGAGTTTCTTTAATGAGATTGAGGTTTTCCTCAATTAAACTTGTGAATTATTAAGCAAAAGTAAAGAGATTTTTTCCCTTTTACACAATGAACATTAATATGTTAATATTGATCGAATATCTATACAAAATTAACATAATTGGATACACGCCGAAAATATTGGTTAAAGAAACCACCAATAAATGTACAATATGTTAAAGAAAACCATAATGAAATGGATAACATGTTCAATTTCTTAACGGAATTTGATATATTATGTAAGTATTGTAAGTATTATTGTGACCAAGATGGAAGCAGTAAACAAAATCCCCGTATCCCTGTACAAAACCCTATCCGACAAGTTAGTCTCAATAATCCTCGACTCAAAGGACCGAGACGCGATCTCAAGTGAGAGCACAAAGAAGATCATATATCTCTGGAGGCAGGACCAGCTAGCATCTCCTACTGGAATCAAGACTCTGCTCAGCGCCGGAATGAACGTTGATCAATCCGCTGTCGAACAAGTACTTGACAACTTGGGGTTACCTGAACTAGCGATCACTGCAAGTTCTCTGTAATCTTTCATTATCCCTATTTACTAGGCAATATTGGAGACTGAAAAACAATGGTGACAAGTTACACGCTCGCAAGGGTTGAGCCGGCAAAAGATATGGAAGTCTATGATTTAGTGAAGCAGTTACCCGGAGTTAAAGAAGTGATCACGACCTATGGCGAGTATGATCTGATTATCAAGGTAGAGGTAGAATCACTCGATAAGCTTGACGACTTTGTTTTCAACAAACTTCGCGTAATAGAGGGCATCGAGTTAACGACTACGTTGATCAACGCTAGTTTCCCGTCCTCAAGGCGAAGGTGATGAAATGAAATATCCCTCAACTGTAGCCGATGTGATGAATGAAATTATTTCAATCGACGGCGAATCTCTTGTAGTAGATGCAGCAAAGATAATGATCGATAAAGAGATAGGGAGTATAATAGTAACTGAGGATGGAACCCCAGTAGGCATCATAACGGAATCAGACATGCTCGCGCGAGTTATCGTGGCATACCGAGATCCAAAAAAACTTCTCACCAAGAAAATAATATCGAGTCCACTCATTAGCATAACAAAAGACTCCAACATTCTCGACGCGATGAGGTTCATGCGAGATCAGGATATCCACATAGTTCTTATCAAGGACAATAGCAGGTTCATTGGGATCGTGTCTGAGGGAGACCTGATTCGAGCGGTAACATTATCCTCCCTAGCCCAGTTCAGCTCCATCCTGCGCAGAAACTGATCAGCTCTTGGACTAGGCACATTTTCTCTGAATAAAAACCTTTTTTCCTATCCCTCTGTATCCTAGCTGGATTGATTTGAGTGAGGAAAGACCGTCTGTAGCACAGGTGCTCAACAATAGCCGATTCCTAGTTGTTGCCCTTCTAGGTGTGCCTGTTCTTGGCATGCTGATCGCAGTAGTGGTGATCTATATCAAGAAACCTGATAACATGATCGTAGTTTTTGGTGTCATATTGTTTATCGCGGTACAGTACATCCTAATGATGTTCTTCTTCATGAAGAGGGTCGAGGCGATGGCGGAGAAAGATACCACTGCTCGAAATATAGAGACCGAGGAAAAGCCAAAACCCCCTGAGGATAAAGTTGAGGAAAGGGATGATCAGCTTGATCCTGAGGAGAAACGCATTTTCCCCCTTAAGGCAGACAATAAATAACAAACCTTGATGTTCCTCTCAAAATAGTATGCTTTGTAATTATTCTGAGGTTGTTGGGGACCTCCAGTTTTTCCTAAATTCGTAAACCTTTTTATCAAAAAGCAAATCTATTAGGTGAATCACATTGATGAAAAAGGTCACCATCATTACTCCACCCGAGTATGAGGGGCTGGTCCTTGAATCCCTCGGTCGGGTACGGGTGATGCAGCTCACGCACGTCACAGGCTCGGAGTTTGAGGGTCTTGAGACCCCCGCAGAACAGACGGTGGATTACAAGGAACTTTACCAGAGAGTCCAGACCCGCTTGGTTGAGCCCCTCGGCTTAAGTGAAATGAAACTTGAGCGGGTGACCCCTAGCTTGCAAGAGCTTAGGGAATTTGCGCGGGACCCGGTTGGAACGGTAGACTCCCTGATAGTCGAGGCGAGGAGCCTCATCGCGAAGGTCAATGAAGTCAAGGAAAGCGTTCAGGTAACGAAGAACAAACTAACCTCCGAGTTACATAAGAAAATCGAGGCGGAGATAGCTGACCTTGATGATGCGAAAAGTGGTCTAATCGAGAATCTTGAGAATATCGACGCGGATAAGGTAGCGAAATTTAACGAGAGGCTTGGCCTAAAGGCCAGATTGGACTCAATTACGGCGCTTGAACCTACGGAACTCAAGAGTTGTTTCGCGGTTGGTATCGTAAAGAGCGACTTCATCCCCCAGATGAAAGAGTACCTCAAGAGGTACCCAGATACATACTCAAAGGTATCCGAGCTCTCCAAGGACGAGAGCCTACTGTTTGTGTTCGGGGCCGAGGAGAGCCAGAAATGGGTTGATGCCCTATTCCTCGTCTACGATATCAAGGACATATTCGAAGTCCTAGACCCTGCGGACGTACTTCTAGTCCTTGACCTAGATAAGAGGGACAAGGCAATAAAGAAGTACAAAAAACAACTGATCGATCTTGAGAAGAAATCAGTTGCTCCAGAGGACGAGACCTCCGATGAGAAGAAGCTCAGGGAGAAGATTGCGTCACTTGAGACTGAGTCGGCGAAGCGTGTTGCGGACCTCAAGGAGGAGTACGCTAACAAGATCAAGGACAATGAGGAGACCTTGAAGGTTGAGCAGGAGAAGGTCCAGGAAGAGCAGATGAGCTCAGTTAACCTCGTTAACTACTATGCAAACGTGCTCAAGATATACTCAAGGAAGAATGCCCCGGTTCTAAGGGGCAAGATCATCAGCGTCCTGCATGGATACACGCCAGAGAGCATGGTGGATGACCTCAAGATAGCTGTTGGAGAGGTGGAGTCCTATATCGGTGAGACTCTCTACGTTGAGGTCTCTGATCT
>JAUWLH010000213.1 GCA_030613835.1 Candidatus Bathyarchaeota archaeon
ACCCAGATGTTGCTAAAGATGGCATCGATGATATCCATTTTAATCGTAAGATGATACTGAACGGGGTTGTAAAAGCCTTGCTGGGGCACGCGCTATAACCATTTTTTCTGAAACTGTAACAAGCTCATCAAAGCCACCACGACAGAACCATTATGCAATCGGTTTGATTACGCTTCAATACCCAATGTGATGTATATCATATTTGATTATCTTCGTCATACGGGTTGGATGCTTCGAATGGTAATGAGTCGTCTCTGGTGGATGTAAAGTCTTTTTTCACTTTTTTTATTAGAATACGGAAAAAAGGAGGAGAATTGTGTGCTAGAACATTCACCAATATCCGAAATAGAGGTTAAAGTTGATTATTATTAGGTTGCGCACGTGTTCGAAGAGTAGTAAGCGAATATTTTCAACACCAGTTTGCCTGAAAAAGGTGTAACTGGAGAATTTCTATATTGGTTATGTCTTCGTGATGTGAATGAACTGGTAACAGATCGTTTTTACCTGTTTGTCAATCTTGAGTGCCTCTGTAGCCACAATAATAGGCCAATAACAGGGAGTATCAAAACAATGGATATGGGGAATATCACAGGAGTGCCCCTGTTCTCTATTACATAGCTAATACCTGTCGTCGATATTGACCCCAGTAGGTTCACGAGCACGAAGTTGAAGCTGAACGCCAGACTCCTATTCTCCCTACTACTGTGGCCTGTTATCATGCCGTTAAGGATGGGCATAAACGCCGCTTGTAGGCAACGGTAGAGCCCATAGACCCCAGCAGCCAGAACGAGTGTGTTCATTTTGGGGAACAAAGCGAGGAGCACCGCTAGGGCCGCCATAGTGAATATGCCCGTCTTGTATACCCCGAACCTGTCCCCCGAGTAACCGCCCAGGAAGCTGCCAGCAAGCCCAGTCAGCGGCATGATTCCTGAGATGAAGCTGGTTAGGCTGTAGCTCAGACCCATCTCGATAGTGAAGTAGGCTGGCACGAAGGTCACGAGTATGCTGAATATGGCCTCCACTAGAGTGGATATAGCAACCACCGTGAGGAAGCCCTTGGACAGGATGTTCCTGATGCCTGAGAAGACATTGAAAGACCAGCTGGTCTCTGCGCCCTTCAGTGTGCCCCTAGTGTACCTGTAGGTCACGAAAGTCATTAGCACTGTTAAGACGGTCCACACGTAGTAGCTGTGCCTCCATGAGCTCCTGTCCATGAATATGCTAAGCAATAAGGGACCTGCAGCGAATCCAAGGCTTGACCCCATGTTGTGGATCCCCATGGCGGTGGTAACTTTTGTGGCGCTGTACTCGCTGGCCATCTTGAGGCTGGGAGGGTGGTATAGTGTGGAGCCGATGGAGATCATGGTGAACCCCAGTAGTAGGGACATGAAATCGTTGGAGATGGGGATGAGCAGGGAGCCTATGACGGTTACTGCGAAGCTCGCGGTTAGTGTTTGGGACGGGTACCTGTCGGAGATTACCCCTGCGGGTATGTATATGAGCACGTTCAGGAGCTTGGGGATGCTTGAGAGCAGACTCAGCTGTACAAGGCTTATCCCTAGCTCGTCCTGGAATGGGAGTAATAACACGGGAAGTAGAAACGTGTAGACATGTATGACAAAGTGCGATGATGCCAAGTAGGCAAGGTATGTTCTCCCCTTCTCTTTGGACATATGTTTTCCCCGATACCGCGTTAGGGATGCCTGATTGTATTTAAACAGTGCCCGTTACAGGAACGGTCTTTGAATTTCAGCATCGGTTGTTTGAAAGGCTTATTTCCTGATCAGATGGTTCTTGACCCATGACGGAGTTAACGGACAGGATTTACGGGTATTTTAAGGAGCAGAAAGTGGTCTCCTTCACTACTGTGGATGGGCGGCAGCCCAGAGTCAGGCCAATGACGCTGATCTATTATGATGACGGTTTCTACATGATCACGGGAGCCAGGGGCGGGAAGGACGCTTACAAGCTACAGCAGATAAGGAAGAACCCAAGGTTTGAGTACTATCTGACCCTAAAAGGGGAGAAGGTAGACGGCTTCATACGTGGTATGGGCGACACTTGGGAGGTTAGGGACAGGGATACCCGCGAGAAGATCTATAACAAGGTCGAGTGGGCAACCAGCTTCTTCCCGACAGTGGATCATCCAAACTACGTCCTGATGGAGCTGAGACACGACGGCTTCGTCTTCAGGGCGCCGGATACCATGGAGATACTGAGGACCTAGACTCGCTCAATCATGAAGACCCCGGCCTTCCATCCGTGCAACAATTGTAGGTTACTTCTATGGGTCTGAGAAAAGAATGTATCATCAACGGCGTGTCTTGTGCAGATGGTCCTGCTCGCCTTTGGGATATAATCTGGTATCTGGCCCTGAAAACGTTCTCTGGAGTTATGGTCTTGACGACCGTGGTCTCGATGGACACGTGAGATGTGTTGTTCTCTGTGCTTTTAGGTTCGATTATTGTGGTGGTGTTGGGGGTCCAGCAATGGTTTGTATCAAGTAACCTGTCATAACGTGAAAAAAATATTTTCCGGTTACAGGGACTGTCGATAAAATATGGTAGTAAAAAGGGGTTTTTTGGCCCTACTTGGCCATCTTCTCTAGCTTGGGGATGACTTTCTCGACGCGGTCAAGGGCCTCGTTCATGATTCCCTTGCTGGTAGCCGTGAGGACTCTCAGGTGCCCCTCGCCCTCCGTTCCGAAGTGGTTTCCGGCGTTGAAGGTGACCTTGGCCTCCTCCTTGAAGAACTCGCACAGCTTCTCGCTGCCGATGCCGTAGTTGAACTTGGGGAACATCAGGTACGTGCCCTCCAGCTTGGGGATGGTCACATCCGCCATCTCCGTGAGCCTCTTCTCCACCAGGTCCCTGACTTCGCCAAGGTACTTGTTGAGCTCGACCTTCCATGCCTCGCACTCGCCCTTCATGATGGGCTCCGCGATGGCTAGGCCGAAATTGTTTGTGCCCCTCAATATTCCTCCGCCAATCTTTGTCAGGTTGTCGAAGATGTTCTTGTTCGTGGCTGCCAAGTAGCCCGCCTGGATACCCGGGACGCTGTAAGTCTTGCTCAGACCCCAGCCAGTAACGGTCAGGTCAGCGACCTCGTCGTTGAGTGCGGCCAAGCTGATGTGTTTCCTCCTGTCGTTGAGGACGTCCTCCCAGAGCTCGTCCACGAAGACGTAGATGCCCTTGTCAACAGCTATGTCGGCGATGGCCTTGAGCTCCTCCTTGGGCATAACCCGGCCCATTGGGTTGTGGGGGTTACAGACGTAGATTAGCTTGGTCTTGGGACTGATGCACTTTTTGAGGCGCTCCTCGTCGAACTTGTAGTCCTCATCTAGCTTCACATCCCAGTGGATGGGCCTTGCCTGCACCCTGTCAACCAGCAGGAAGAAGGGGTAGTAC
>JAUWLH010000275.1 GCA_030613835.1 Candidatus Bathyarchaeota archaeon
AGATCGTGGTTCCAGCCCAGCCCGAGGCGGGTGCCAGCTTCCAGAAGCTGGGCAGGACCAATGTTGACATCGCCCTCGTAAACGCAGCGTGTAGGATATCAATCGTTGACGGAGTTATCTCGGATAGTAGGATAGTGTTGGGGGCTGTTTATCCCACCCCTCTGAGAATTAGGAATGCCGAGAATGTGCTGAACGGGAAAAAGTTCTCCATTGAGCTAGCAAAAAAAGCAGCTCAAGTTTCCTCCGAAGCAACGAAGCCAATCTCGGATCACAGGGCATCCGCCGAGTACAGGAGGGAGATGAGCAAAGTGCTCGTCAAGAGAGCGATTATCGAGGCACATGAGCGTGCGGAGGGAGCACGATGAGGGTAATCGTGAATTTCAGGATAAACGGCAGGGATAGAACCGCCCACATCGAGCCAAAGACGAGCCTCCTTGAAGTTATCAGGGAGGACCTGGGGCTTATCGGGGCCAAGGAGGGCTGCGGGAAGGGCGAGTGCGGCGCATGCACAGTGATAATGGATGGCAACGCCGTGCCCAGCTGCCTAGTTCTGGCTGCCGGTGTTGAGGGAAAAGAGATCATCACTATAGAGGGAATCAGCGTCAACGGAGGCCTCCATCCTCTTCAGGAGGCGTTTGTCAAGTACCACGCCAGCCAGTGCGGATTCTGCTCGCCAGGGATGATTCTAACTGCTAAGGCGTTCCTCGATGGAAACCCTAACCCATCCGAGGCCGAGGTCAGGGACGTGATGATGTCAAACCTGTGCAGATGCACCGGTTACGAGAAGATCATCGAGGCAATAATGGCCGTGGCAAACGGGGAGGTGGCCTAACTGGCAAAGACGATAGTTCTACCCGAGAAAGAGCTCACTATAGTGGGCACGAGCCCCGAGATGAAGTTGACAAGGAACAAGGTGACGGGCAGGGCAGAGTTCACCGTCGATATGAAGCGCCCAGGAATGTTGTACGCCAAGATGCTCAGAAGTCCCCACGCCAGCGCCAATATTAAAAACGTTGACTACAGCAGAGCGCTTGATCTCCCGGGAGTTGTGACCGTCATCACTCATGAGGACGCCAAGATCCTCTACAAACCTAGCCACGGAAGCTCACGTGAGTACGGAATCGATGACATGGTCCGCTATGTAGGCGACAAGGTAGCCATGGTGGCCGCGGAGACCGAGGAGATAGCCGAGCTAGCCCTAGGTTACATCGATGTTGATTACGAGGTGCTTCCCCATGTCATCGACATGGAGGAGGCAATGAAGCCAGACGCCCCTATGGTTCACCCAGAGAGGCAGGGTCTTGACTGTGAGGGCAACATACTGGACCACAATGTTCAGGAGTGGGGCGATGGTGAGGAGGGCTTCAAGGAGGCCGATTTCATAATCGAGAACAGGTTCTACACCCCCAGGGTCTGCCACGCTGCCTTAGAACCGCATGCTATGTTGGCCGAGTGGGATCTGGACGGAAACCTCACGATGTGGAGCAGCGAGCAGACGGCTTTCATGATTAGGGACAGTCTTGCCGATGCTCTCAAGATGCCTAGGAGCAAGATCAGGTTCATCGTGCCCGATTATGTGGGCGGAGGATTTGGCGGTAAATATGAGAACGCCAAGAAGATTGCCCTGGCCATTTTAGCGAGGAAGGCGGGTAGACCCGTAATGTGGAGGCTGACCCGGGAGGAGGAGTTCTACACGACGAGGACTAGGAGTCCTTGCATTTTCGAGAGCAGGACCGGTGTCAGGAAGGACGGTACCTTCGTGGCAAGGCAGATGAGGGCAATTGTCGATATCGGTAGCTACGCTTGGGGCGCCATTATGAGCAGCAGGGCTGCCAGCTACATGACACTGCTCTACAAATGCGCCAACATAAAGTACACGGGCTACGGCGTCTACACTAACACTCCGCCCAGCGGGGCCATGAGGGGGTTCACAAGCACGCCAATCCACTATGCCATGGAGGCCGAGATAGATGAGATAGCCGCGGCTATTGGTATGGATCCCTTGGAGTTCAGGCTCATGAACAAGCTTGACGTGGGTGACATTATTCCCATCAATGGCGTGGCTGTGTCCAGCAGCGGCTTGGAGGAGACCATGCTCAAGGGAGCCTCAGAGATCGGCTGGCACAGGAGGAACGCCAAACCTGGAGCCCCAGATGCCAGGTACAAGCGAGGCATCGGCATGGCCAGTTACTGCCACTATAGCCCCATGCTCAAGAGCTCTGAGCGCAGTATAGGCAACGCTGTTTTGAAGTCGAACATTGATGGCTCGTTCCATCTGCTTCTGGGTATAGCAGACATCGGGCAAGGGCTTCGGACCATCATGGCCCAGATATGCGCTGAGGCTCTGGGAGGGGTCCTTGACGAGATAGACGTAACCCTCGCCGATACAAGTACGACCCCATGGGGTACTACCACAGCTGCAAGCAGGTCCACTATCGAGACAGGTGGCGCTGTCAAGGACGTTGCCGAGAAGATGAAGCGAAGGCTTATCGAGCTGGCCACGAAAATCATGGGTCTCCACGAGGATGACCTTGACACAATAAAGGGGTCCGTTTACGAGGTTGCCAACCCCGGCAACAGCATCATGTTCGGTGACATATTCCGTCATCCAGACATCTACCTTCGCGGTGAAAACGTTATCTTTATGAAATCCACTTACAGCGTCCCCCAGTTCATCCCGCC
>JAUWLH010000049.1 GCA_030613835.1 Candidatus Bathyarchaeota archaeon
ACCCACACGATGATCGCCACAAAGGCAGCCTTCTTGGGCGATTACTTTATTGTGATGAGAAGCATCTTCTTCATCAGCATCTGGACCGTGGCATTGCTCTACATAGCCGCCAAGATATTTAGCACGGAGCGGATAATCACGGCTAGGTTCACGTTCGGTGATATCGGAAAGATCTTCAAAAGAAAGTAAGATTTATCATACCTCAGTTAGCCGTTTAACGGCTACACGCCTTTTTTTTGTGACTTTCCCCATCTAATAACTCGTATAAAATAAGCAGTATTCAGGGTCCAACCTATCCCAATGTCTTGGAAAGCTTATCATGGGAAAAGACCCACCAATACCCATGAAGCGCGTTCTAATAATCCAGAACGATCCACCCGAGACCCTTGGGCTTTACGAGACATATCTACGGGAACGAGCCGCCCTCACGCTCATCAAAGCCTACGAGCTCCCCGAGTCCGAACCATTCCCCCCCGTTAATGATTACGACTCCTTCGTCATCGGGCCTACACCCATCTCCGCGAACGATGCTTTGGAACATCCCTTCCTCCGAAAGGAATTGAACTACCTCAAGGAGATAGTGGACAGCAGTAAGCCCTGCCTCGGCGTCTGCTGCGGCGGACAGATGCTATCAATTGTTCTAGGAGGCGAGGTAGTGAGGAGCCCCCGCAAGGAGGTCGGCAGGTACAACGTCAGCCTAGCCGAGGACGGACTCCATGACCCGCTGTTCCATGGATTCCCCGATGAATTTCCCGTATTCCACTGGCACGCCGACATGTTTACCGTACCTCTTGGAGGAAAGCTTCTGGCAACGGGTGACCCATGCCCCATCCAAGCATACAGAAAGGACAATGTGTGGGGCGTGATATTTCACCTTGAGATTACCTCAGAAGACGCTAAGAGGTGGGCCAAGGCGTACCCGGAAGAGCCCGCCATAATCGGCAAAACCGTTAAACAGGTAATCAAGGAATGTGAGGTAGCCGAGAAAGATATGGCTAGGCTGGCCAGCATCTTCATTGATAATTTTTTAAATATAGGCTAGATCGGCCCTATTCCCAGCTGGATACCTGATATTTTGGCTAAAGATTTTCAGACAGATGACAGATTATTTTTGCGTTGTTGCATGTAACCTGACACAAGCCCTCATCATAACACCATAAAACCCGCGGGATAACCTTAAACCCAACAACCGCCACCGCATAGGAAAGGAGAGAAACTCATGCTCAAAGGCATCATATTCGACCTCGACAGCACCCTCATCCAGGCCCGCATAGACTTCGTGAAGATGAAGAAACACATGATCAAGCTCCTGGAGGAACATGGGCATCCCAAGGGGGAGCTAAGCCCCACAAACCAAACCACCGTCCAAATCATGGAGTGCGCTCGGGAAGCATGGGAACAGAACGAAAAACCCCGCGACGAGTGCCAGGCGGTGACTGATGGCATAGAGGAAATCATGAACAAGGGCGAGCTCGACGCAGTAGTGAATCTCAGCGAGATCGAGGGAGCCTGCAAGGCGATTACCACTCTCAAAGAAAAGGGACTAAAACTAGCCATACTCACTAGGAGCCACCACGAGTACGCGTTAAAGGCCCTAGACAAAATCAAGTCCCTCGACAGCTTCGATGTTGTCCTAGGTAGAAACGAGACCCCCGAGCCCAAACCGTACAAGGGGGCGATCGACCACACGTTAATGCTCATGGGCTTGGAACGGGATGAAGTCGCCATGATTGGGGATCATCAGATCGACAGGGACAGCGCCACCAACAGCGGCACTTTGTTCATAGGGGTCGCAACCAGCAGAAGAGGGTTAAAATCATGGACCGATGATACCCCACCGGAACATTTCCTTCCAAGCGTAAAGGAACTCCCGGGCTACCTGGAAGAACAGGGATTAATCAAATAACAAGGTTTTTACCCCCCACTGAAACCTATAAGCTAAATTCCTTACCAATTTCAAGGAGAATTTGAAGATGATCGGCAACGAAGAATATATGAAAAAGATTTCACAGGCAAAACAGATACTAAACATGATCGCGGACGACAACACGACTCCCAGAAACATCCGCAGGACAGCTAAGACTGCATCCGAAATGCTGGACGACGAGACCCTGAGCATAGCCGCAAGGGCTGCAAACGCCATCAGCATCCTAGAGGAGATTAGCCAGGACCCCAACATGCCCATGTACAGCCGTACACGCATCTGGAATGCCATCAGCGTCCTAGAGGGCATACGCGACTAACCCATTTTTCTCCTAACTCATCTTAAATACCTCGATTCCATCACAGTTATAGGTGCATTTTCTTGAAACAGGAGACAGTTAACGCATTATGGGGTAACCGATTGACCTGGGATGAGTTATCAACACTCGCAGTATGTCTGGCATTGGACCTACTGGATTACCTCGTGCCTTTCATGATGACGCCGATATACGGGGACCTCTTAGATCTCACCGGCATCGCATTCGCTTTCATATTCTTCAACACGATAGGAGCCCTCACGATACTTGAACTCGTACCCGGCCTCGATATACTGCCCCTATTCACAATGACATGGATAACTTGGTACATTAACACCAGCAAGGCAAACAAGAAAAGGACCAGTGAACAGCTGGAGCGGTGGCGCTGAACTAAATTCGCCCTCCACAATGACATTCAAACACGCCCAGATCGTACCCTGTGGAAAGCTTGATCATAGGAAGAGTTCGGTGAACATGAACGGTACAGCCTATACAGCGACAAGTAAATTCCAGAACTCACTTATATCCCATTGATAATCAGTGGACTAGGGATCCTACCTCAGACTATAACCGAAAAGAGTGTCAACAATGTCGATAGCCACAACAATCATAGAGGCTAACGGGGTTTGTGCTTCTCTGGGTGAAGCAACCAGCTTCTATCCACTGATATTAGGTAAGTCTTTTCTCATGAAGCCTCTCTAGGAGCTCCCACATCGCGTACTTCCCAGCGAACTCGTAGTACTCCTTCGAGTGGGGCTTCCTCAAGCCCCCTAACGCTGTTAGGGCATGAGAGAGGAACATTGTCAGCCCCCCTAGGATCCACGGTCGGTCAGTCGCATACACAATGGCGATGAGGAATGTGTGCCACGGCGGGAACCCGAGGAAGTACCTTGATCTCCCTGATAGAACCCATCTGCTCAGAATGCTCCTCCTCCATGTCCTGAGTTGGGTGTATTTTACGTCTGGAAACGACTCGACTACCCATCCGTGCTGCTTTGCCTGAATCAAAGCGAGTGTGTCAAAAGCGTTACCTGGGGTGAAGTGACCGATATCATTCCAGCATTCCCTGCGATAGATCTTGGCGCCATCTGAAGCCCTTCCTCTCCAAACCATCTCGTCGTGCGGCGTGCCGCTTGACACCCCAAGTCTCGGGTTCTTCTCGAACTCCGGTATTATCCTCTGGAAATAGTCTTTTGGCAATACGCTGTCTGCGTCTATCTTGAGTATAAAATCCCAGTCGGGGACTAGCTTCGTGACCCTCTTCATTCCGCTGTTCAGGGCCCACGCCAGGTTTACTCCCCTTGTCTCGTGCCTCGGGTTTTCGAGTCTTAGCACCTCAATTCCCTCGTACTTCGATAGAATCTCGGGGGTTGTATCGGTGGATGCATCATCTACAACAACGTATGAGGCTGGTGGCGGGTCTAAGGCTAGGACTGCCTCGACTGTATGCCTGATGAACTTTTCCTCGTTCCTTCCGCTGGTCAAGGCAACGTACTTCATCGTGAAACCCTTAGACAATTTGAATATATCCATATACTAATAGGTTTAACCGAATAAACCCCATATAATTATCACTACTGAATAGTTGTAACTTATAAGGAATAAGTGCGGTCATGAATATAATTGAGTGATTCGACATGTGCGGTATTTTTGGGTGCATTATTAGAGAAGGACAGGCAGTAAAACTCATCACTGATGGCTTAAAACGCCTTGAATACAGAGGCTACGACAGTACAGGGGTTGCGACGATCCAGAATGGGCATATGAGTATAAGAAAAGACAAGGGACGTCTCCAAGAAGTTGTATCCCATCTCTGTATAATGGATATGAAGGGCAAGATAGGGCTAGGACACACCCGTTGGGCCACCCACGGGGCTCCGGCAATGGAGAACGCGCACCCGCATACTGATTCAAACGAGTCAATCGCGCTCATCCACAACGGTGTCATCGAGAACTATATTGAGTTAAAGGACGAGCTTCTTGAGAAAGGTCATATATTCAAGTCAAGAACCGACACAGAGGTCATTCCCCACCTCATCGAGGAGGAGATGAAGAACGATATCGGCCTCCAGGGAGCCATGCTGAGGGTCCTGAGGAGGCTAAAGGGCAGTTACGCCTTGGGCGTCCTTTCAACACATGAGCCCGAAAAGATATTCGTCGCTAGGAACGAGAGCCCATTGGTCCTTGGTATATCCGACAACGGGACCTTCTGTGCATCTGATGTGCCCGCTCTTCTACCGTACACCAATCAGGTGACCTACCTGAGGAACGGTGAGATGGCCGTCATGGATCTGGGTGGATACCAACTCATGAAGATTAGCGACGGGATGAGCATCGAGAGAGGGACTCAGAAGATCACGTGGAGCCTTGAGATGGCCGAGAAACAGGGCTACAAGCATTACATGTTAAAGGAAATATACGAGCAGCCCAACAGCCTCAAGGATGGACTGAGGCTTCAGGAAAGGTATCTGGACCTGTTAACCCAGTTCCTTGACAGGGGTGAAGAGGTATTCCTCGTTGCGGCCGGGACGAGTTTCCACTCGTGTCTGGCAGGCTCTTATATCCTGTCCAAACTGGCCCGGATTACCGCTATACCCGTAGTATCCTCGGAGTTCACTGAGAGGTACGGGGCAACCGTAGGGATAGACTCAGTTGTCCTCACAGTCAGCCAGTCAGGCGAGACCTATGACACGCTGAAAGCGATTGATCACGCAAGGATGAGGGCCGCAACGGTTCTCGGGATCACTAACACCGTTGGCTCGACGCTGACGAGGGTTTCAAGGGCGTACCTGATCCAGCAGTCAGGTCCAGAGATCGGGGTTGCCGCCACCAAGACTTTCACCTCCCAGGTTCTGGTGCTGGCACAGATGGCCCTGAGATTGGCCAAGAATAGGGGCAAGCTATCACAGGACGAGTTGGATGAACTGGATGAGAAACTGCAAAAGGTGCCTAGCTGGGTAGAGGAGTCACTTGAGAAGCTTGCGGACCCCATCGATAAGCTGGCGAAGAGTATCTTGGATGAGGAGCTATTCGTATTCCTCGGCAGAGGTATCAGCGCCGCTACCGCACTAGAGGCTCGACTCAAAGTGCTGGAGATCACCTACGTGCCCTCACTGGCGTATCCCGCGGGGGAGAGCAAGCATGGTCCCATCAGTATCATCGAGGAGGGCGTTACATGCATCTTCATCTGTCCCCAAGGCGAGACCCGTCCACATATTATTGGCAGCATCATGGAGATGAAGAGCAGGGGCGCCAGGATCATATCCGTCTGCGAGGAGGGCGACGAGGATATCAAGAGGATAAGTGACCAGGTGATAGAGATGCCCAAGGGCATACCCGAGTTGTTGTCCCCGCTCGTCTACATTATCCCCATGCAGCTGCTGGCTTACAAGCTGGCAGTCATGAAGGGCCTTGACCCAGACATGCCGAGGAACTTGGCGAAGAGCGTAACAGTTCCTTAGCCAAAACCTAAAATTCTCCTTTTACCCTTTCTTTTTGATTAAATTTGTTGGATGTTAAAGCCATCAGAGCGGATTTCCCTATTCTGAACAAGGGCATAATGTACCTTGACAGCGCCGCTAGCAGCCTCACGCCCGAGCAGGTGGTGCTCAAAGAGATGGAATTCTATCGTGAGTACAGGGCAAACGTGGAGCGGGGTGTCCACAGGTTCAGCCAGATGGCCAGCGAAGAGTTCGAGAACGCACACGATGAGGCGGCTAGGTTCATCGGTGCCCCTAGTAGGGCTAACGTCGCGATGCTGAAGAACACGACCGAGGGCATCAACCTTGTGGCAAACAGCATGGATTGGAAGAAGACAGACAAGATCGTGACCACAGTCATCGAGCATCACAGTAACTTTATCACGTGGCTTCGAGTTAGGCAGCGCCATGGAACATATGTTGAGGTGGTCAGGTCTTCAAGTGAGGGCCTATTTGATCTAGCCGACTTTGAGAAAGTCATCGATGACAACACTAGACTTGTGGCGGTAACCCATGTTAGCAACGTTCTCGGGTGTATTGTTCCTGTTAAGGAGATAATTGATATCGCCCATGAGCATGGTGCCAAGGTTCTCGTCGATGGCGCGCAGGGCGTGCCCCACATTAAGACCGATGTCGTTGATATGGGTGTTGATTTTCTTGCCTTCAGTGGCCACAAGATGCTTGGACCGACTGGGTCAGGTGGGCTCTACATCGCTGACGCCGAGCTGGCGACAACCGAACCCCTGTGTATTGGAGGCGGGACAATCGTTGATGTCAGCATTGATGACTATGTCCTAGCTGTTCCCCCCATGAAGTACGAGGCGGGGACCCCTTCCATCGCTCAAGTTATCGGCCTCGGTGAGGCGTGCAGGTACTTGAACAGGGTAGGTATGCACAACATCGAGGAATGGGACCTAAAGCTGGCCAACAAACTGCTTGACGGGTTGAAGGACATCGACGGCGTTGAGATTTTTGGCCCAATGGACCCCAAGCAGAGGGTTGGTTTGGCAACTTTCAATATCAAAGATATGAACCCGCATGATGTGGCGTTGACCCTTGACCTTGAGTATGATATTGCCACTCGTTCAGGCCACCACTGTGCCCTTCCATTGATGAAGGAGTTGTTCAACCTGAACTCGGGCAATGTCAGGGCTTCCACGTATCTCTACAACACCTTGGAAGAGATCGATGCCCTCATTGACGCTGTCACGGAGATAGCCAAGGACTAGCTTCTTTTTATCCTCGTACCCCGTTTCTTTTCTGATACATCTTGAAAGTGAACTCCATTCTGGAACTAATAGGTAACACTCCGCTGGTGAGGCTCAACAAGGTGGTTGAGCCAGACTCGGCAGATGTTCATATAAAACCTGAGTACCTGAACCCCAGCGGGAGCCTCAAGGATCGTATCGCGATTGAGATGATAAGGGACGCCGAGGAAAAGAGCCTGCTAAAGCCCGGCTACACCATCATCGAGGCCTCAACGGGAAACACGGGGACTGCGTTAAGTTTCGTTGGAACCCAGCTGGGGTATGATGTTGAGATATACATGCCAGAGGGGATGACCCGTGAGCGCATCAGGATGATGGAGAATTACGGGGCAAAGGTCCATGAGCTACCCTTTGGTTCGAGGTCTGGGGATAGTATCGCAGGGGCTGAGGTGGAGATTGATACCAGGATTAAGTGCCTTGAGATTGAATCCACAAACGATAATGTCTGGTGGGCAAGGCAGTTCAGCAACTCTGCCAACACCAGGGCACACGTGAAGACCGGAAGGGAGATCATTGACCAGTTGGGGGAGAAGGTGGATGCTTTTGTTGCCTCCATCGGTGTCGGAGGGACACTCTACGGGGTTGCCAAGGCGCTAAGGGAGGTGTATCCCGATGTCCAGATCATTGGACTGGAGCCCGCTTCGGCAAATTACCCTTTGAGTGAGGGCTTCACGAGGGTTCCGGGCACGTCGGATGAGGTATGCGGGGGAATCATCGAGGAAATGATGCTCAGCGGGATACTCGACGAGATCCTTAAGGTCTCAAACGAGAAAGCGATTGCCATGAGCGATAGGCTCGTGAAGGAGGAGGGCCTATTCTGCGGCATCAGCTCGGGTGCTAACGTATACATGGCTGCCAAGATCGCAAAGGAACTTGGTCCTGGAAAGAACGTTGTTACTGTGCTTCCGGATCACAGGGACCGTTACCTGAGCGAGAAAAAGTACACAACTTAACTCCCCTCTGGGACCTATCTGTTGTAGAATCCTGTTTCATCGGCGATTATCTTTGAGATCATGTGGGGGTCGAGGTTGATCTTGAACCTGCTGACACGGACCTTTTTGATGGCTTTACCTGTCTCCCTATCAACGTCACTGAACACCCTTACGATTCCCGCGTTTGACATGTCCGATACCCGTTTCTGTACCGTTGTGTATGGTATCCTCGTCTCCATCGCGATCTGTTTCATATACTTGGAGCCGTTCCTGATGTTGGCGATTATCTCCCATGTGTGCCTCATACCAAGTACCTTGAGCTGGGCGTGAACTTGTTCCTTTTGGAGTGTCTGCATTTCTCTCTACTCCTGGCCTGGAGTCTTGAACAGAATCGGGGTCCCACAGTAAAGGCAGAGCATGGTCTTGGGGACTATCTTTGTGCATGTATCGCATCTGTGGAGGGCCTCGTGGAGCTCGGGCTCATCAGGTGCAGGTTCATGGATGATGACGTATTCCTGTGCCATATTTCTTCAAGTCAGGGTACCCGTTTTCGTGTTTTAAGGAAGACGCAGTGACAAGTAGTGGGGATATGGGTGAAAGTGGCCCAGTTAATCTTATATTGGAAACCATGTCCTGCATCTTCATGGTCACCACTTCCATATTCGATCCTTCTGTTGGCCAAAAGATGCGCGTCGGTCTCTTCATCTCAGGTTCTGGGACTAACGGTTTGAGGATAATCGAGAAGAGCAAAGGGGAAGACTCCAATTTCGTGGTGACATTGATATTCAGCGATGTCAGGGATACCCGGACTAGGAGAAACGGCTCCAAGATGTCGAGGGCCAAGGAGATTGCCGAGAGATACGAGATAGCGTACGAGTGCGTTGATATCAGGGATTTCTATAAGGAGAGAGGGGTGAAGAGAACCGACCTCTCCATCAGACCCGATTTCGATAGGCTGGTACTTGAGAGACTCAGAGGCTACGATATTGACCTACTCGTAAACGCCGGGTACATGAGCATAATGACGCCTGTTCTGCTTAGTGAGTACGAGGGGAGGATGGTGAACGTACACCCCGCGGACCTCTCGATAATGGACGGCGATAATC
>JAUWLH010000025.1 GCA_030613835.1 Candidatus Bathyarchaeota archaeon
CAAAAAATGATAAAACAGATTGGTGTCTACTCGCGCCTCAGGAAAACCCCGAGGTCAAACATGTTCTTCATGACCCTCAGATCGCCGGATGTCTCATAGCGCCCGTAACCAATGCAGCCCTCGCCGAACATAACGAGACAGTACTTGCCAAGCTTCACGTCGCCGTAGAAACATTGGACGTTCTCCTCGAAGATGTCCCTGCCCACCACGAAGAGCCAGGCCGCGTCCCTGTCCACGTACGCCTTCTTCGTTTCCTCCTCTTGAGCCAGTTTCTGGAGGAGCAGACTGCTCGGGGTGAACCACTTCCTGTTTTGCCCAAGGTAGAAGCCATTGTACGTCATCATATCCCTCGGCAGCTTGACATCAATGGGATCGGTGAACCTCTTGTTGTTGATGTTTAGCAGCTCCTCGGGACGGTACTTGCTGCCCACCTGAATCAGGAACTTTCTCAGCAGTCTCATAGCTTCACCGCCTTCGCCAGGAAGAAGCCCTGCGTGCCTGCATCATTGGGCCACAGCCTCCTGCATTTCTTGATTGATTCATCCAGATGATCCCCAAAAATCTCGGTTACGCCCGGCGTACCAGGGGCTTCGATATCATCGAGCCTTACCTTGTGGTTTTCAAGTAGCCACTGGACGTTGAGCTCGTTCTCCTCGGGCTCAAGGCTGCACGTGGCATAGAGCAACGTGCCCCCCTTCTCCAGGAGGCTCACGGCCTTGGTCAGGAGCTTTCGCTGCATCATGAAGTTGTGCTGGATATGGGATTTCTTCCTCTTGTCGAACCAGAGACTGTCCGTGACGTAGTTGCCCGAGCACGGCGCGTCGATGAGCACCTTAGTGAACATGGGCTCGTCAGGCAGGTCGATGGCGTCCATGTTGTAGACCACCGTGTTCCTCACCCCCATTCGCTCAAGGTTGTTCTCCAAGGCGTAGAGCCTCCGACGGTTCACATCTATAGCGGTTATCGAGCCCCCGTTCCCCATGTAGGCTGCCATATGAGTGGTCTTCCCCCCCGGGGCCGAGGTCATGTCAAGCACGGTGTCCTCGCCTGAGGGGGAGAGGATCTGGGCCGGTAGCTGGGAGGCGGTCTCCTGTAGGAAGTAGTGGCCTAGAAGGTACTCGATTGATGCGCCCAAGCTGAACGGGGAGTAGATCACTTTGTACCCGTGGTCGAGGAACGGGATTTTCTCCAGCTCCACTCCCTGGCTGGTAAGCGTCTCAATCAAAGTTGATCCATCAGTAACCAGAGGGTTCACCCGTATCGCCTGGGGTGTGGACTCGTCTCCAGTTACCGTTGCCCCTAGGCTGCTATACAGTTCGATGAAATCCTCCCTGCTCAATGGTATCAGTTGTGAATGCGCCCCATCCAATATATTTCCATGGAATTGCTTAATTATTCGGAGGCTTGGATTAACCATGAAGCGACAGAGGATCAGGGACCTGGGATATGAACCAGGAGATTTGGAGACTGGGAAATATAACGCCATCACCGACGTTGAGGGGGTCGGTGTGGGGCATGTCACCGTGATCGAGGGGGATAATATCAGGACAGGCGTTACAGCCATCACTCCTCATAGCGGCAACCTGTACGAGGACACTGTCCCAGCCGCTGTAGAAATTCTCAATGGGTACGGTAAGACCGTGGGTCTTAGCCAGGTATTATTCGAGGGCCGCATTGAGACGCCCATCATGCTAACGGAGACCTTGAACACGTACAGGGTCGCCGATGCCGTCTTAGATTATTACCCTGATATTATGGGTGACAAGCCACATACCCTCAACTCGTTAGTAGGGGAAACCAACGGGGGGTATCTCACGGACAACTTCGTCAGGGCAGTATCCAAGGAGCACGTCTACGAGGCCATTGAATTAGCTAGGAAAGGAAACGGAAGACCTGAGGAGGGCTCAGTTGGGGCGGGAACCCCAATGACGGGCTACGGCTTCAAAGGAGGCATAGGGACATCAAGCAGAAAGGTGGGAGCTGCGACTGTCGGGGTGCTGGTCCAGCTCAACTGCGGGAGAAAGGAGGATCTTACCATCCTAGGTGCCCCCGTCGGTAAGAAAGTGGAGCTACCATCCGAGCCGAAGAAGAGCCCAGGTAACAGCATCATGATGATCGTCGCCACTGACGTTGAAATTGAGACCCGTCAGCTCTGGAAGCTGGCCAAGAGGACCACGTTGGGGCTGGCGAGAACAGGGGCGTACAGTAGCAACGGCAGCGGAGACTACTCCATATCTTTCACCACAAAAGGAGTCACTCGGCAAGAATACCTTGACTCAATGGAGATGCACTCACTGAGGACTGACGGCTACCTTAGTCCACTCTACAAGGGCGTCGTGGAGTCCACAGAGGAGGCCATCATTAACGCCCTCTTCATGGCCGAGACTATGACGGGGTACAAGGGCAACACGAGGCACGCCCTGCCCCTTGACCAGACATTAAGCGTCCTTGATTGGTATCACGGGGAAAAATAATCCCATCTTTCATAAGCGTCACCGCCAGAAATCAAAGGGAACGGCTTGAGGATCAGGGTCAAGGGCGCGAGGGAGAATAACCTTCGAGACATGGATGCTGAGTTCGGGGACGGCCTCACCGTCGTGACGGGCGTCAGCGGCAGCGGCAAGACCAGCCTCATATTCGAGACCATATATCATGAGTCCCGAAGGAGGTTCCAGGAGGTCTACGAGTTCGGCAGGGCCAGCCAGAGGTTCAGCCCAGCCGACGTGGACGAGATAACGGGGCTAGGTCCCGCGGTCGCCGTGGGACAAAACCTTCTCAACAGGAACCCAAACAGCACCCTGGCCACGGCATCCGGTCTCCACCCCTTCCTGAGGCTCCTCTATGCACGGTTTGGCGTGAGAAAGTGCCGGGAGTGCGGCGAGTTCCTGAGCGTCCAGACGGTGGACGAGATAGTGGACAGCATCGGGTCAGAGACTCAGAGGATATCAGTCCCGCTTCTCATTGACGCCATTGGTAGCCACAGGACACTGTTAGGGATGCTCTCCAAGGAGTTCGGGGCCGAGAACATCATCATCGACGGAAGACAGTACGACGGGAAGGGGCTTGACGCCAGCCAGACCCACAGCATCGAGCTGGTTCTCTCTGAGTTGGAGGCGGATACTGATCCCCAAATCATACGTGAGATCGTGGAGAGAGCCGGCGCGCTAGGGGCCACCACCATCATCGCCGAGTCAGGGGAACAAAAAAAATCATACTCAACTTCAACGGTCTGCTGGAGGTGCGGCACTTGGTTCAGCAACCTCAAGCCCCAGCACTTCCACCAGCACTGCCCCAGCTGCAAGGGAGAGGGCTGTTATGAATGCGGAGGCACGGGTCTCCCTCCAGAGGCGGCAAGCGTTACTTGGGCTGGATACGGGTTCAATGAGGTCCAAGAGCTAGGCGTTGATAAGGCCCTTGAGCTATTCAAGGACAACGTGCTCCAGTCAGGGAGGCTCCAAAAGGAGTTCACGAAGCGCCTTGAGGCCCTGAAAAAGGTGGGCCTCGGATACATCCAGCTCAACAGGCCGAGCCCGACGTTATCAAGGGGGGAGTCCCAGCGGGTGCGTTTGGCAGTCGCACTCATCAGCGGGCTTGAGGACATCCTACATGTACTGGACGAACCCACCATCGGGCAGCACCCCCACGATGTGGCTCGGCTAATCCCGGCCTTCAGGGAGCTCAAAGGACCCGTTATCTTCGTCGAACATGACCGGGTGGCGGCAGCCATGGCGGACCACGCCGTTGATATCGGCCCAGGCGCTGGAGCGCATGGCGGGGAGATAGTCTTCACAGGGACCCCGCGTGAACTCTGGGAGTCCGAGACCGCAACCGGGAGATACTTCAGCCTCAGGGAAAGGGTCCGGGCAGCTGAGAGGAGGCCCCCGACAGACACCTTCATTGAGGTCAGGGGAGCGTCCAGGCATAACCTGAAAGGAATAGAGGTCAGGATTCCGCATGGCAGGCTCACCGCCGTGACGGGAGTATCGGGGAGCGGTAAGAGCACCCTGGTCGAGGACGTCCTGGTGGGGAGTCTGAAGGGCGAGCCCGAGGGATGTGAGGGGATCATCAACCCGCTCAAGGCGGTCATGGTGGACCAGAGTCCCATCGGAAGGAACCCCAGGAGCACACCAGCTACGTACACCAAACTGAGCGATATCATCAGGGACCACTACGCCGACGAGACGGGGCTCAGCGCAAGCCATTTCAGCTTCAACAGGCCCGAGGGGGCGTGCCCGACGTGCAATGGTATGGGTGCCCTTGAGATGAAGATGAGGTACCTACCCAGCACATGGGTCACGTGCCACGAGTGCGGTGGACGCAGGTTCAAGGACGAGGTGCTTGAAGCCCTTGTCACTTTCAACGGGGAGAGGCTCTCGGTGGCCGATTTCTATGACCTGAGCGTCGAGGAGGCGTACGCGAGGATCGAGAACGCCGAGATGGAGTCTAAGCGCAAGAAGAAAGCCTTGGGTCTACTAAAGGCGCTACTGGACATCGGCCTAGGATACTTGGGGCTTGGTCAGCCGAGCCCGACGCTATCCGGCGGTGAGTCCCAGAGGGTCAAACTTGCGAAGCATCTTGGCAGAGGCAGGCTCAGCGACAAGCTCATAGTCCTCGACGAGCCATCCACGGGCCTCCACCCCCAGGACATCAACGGGCTCCTCAAGAGCCTCAACAGCCTCGTGGACAGGGGCGTGACAGCCCTCATCGTGGAGCACAACACGGACATTATCAGGGCGGCTGACTGGGTCATAGACCTCGGTCCGGGGGCGGGACCAGACGGAGGAGAGGTCATCTACATGGGACCGTATGATGGGCTCCTTGAGTGCAGCGAGTCCCTGACGGGCAGGGCCATCATAGAGGAGGCCCAGATTGAGCCAAACGACGGCGCCCGTAGAGAGTTAAGCACATCAAAAGAGATCATAGTTAGAGGAGCAAGGGCCCACAACCTGAGGAACATCGATGCCAGATTCCCAAAAGGCAGGATAACCGTGGTGACCGGCGTATCGGGCAGCGGCAAGAGCAGCCTTGTATCGGACACGCTGGAGGCCGAGTCCAGGAGGCGCTATCTGGAAACCCTGTCAATGTACGAGAGGCAGGGTATAAAGGAGGGCCCGGAGGCCCCGGTTGACGAGATCTCGGGGCTCGGTGTAACCGTTACAATCACACCCGAGAGGAGGCTTTACAGCAGGAGGTCAACGGTGGGCACCGGGACGGAGATCGAGTTCAACCTGGCTGCCCTTTTCTCCGCCATCGGGACTAGGAGTTGCACCGAGTGCGGGCAGGAGATGACAAGGGGGACGGAGTGGACCTGCCTGAACTGCGGCTCAACCGCATCGATAGCGTCTCCCAGGAGGTTCAACCCCTCGACCTACGCGGCGGCGTGTACCACTTGCAACGGCGTTGGCTCACTTCAGGAGCCGAACCCAAGCAAGTTCATCATTGAGCCAAGGCTTCCCCTCTGCAAGGGCGCCATGTACAGCCCGGGCTTCTTCCCGCAGGGATACCTGTGTAAGCCTGGAAACGGGGGCTATGATGTCGTGAGGGCGTTCGCGGCGAGGCATAGCTTCGACCCTTATGAAACGCCGTGGAAGGAAGTGTCAGAGGGGATACGCCAGATGTTCTTCACCGGCGACCCTGAGCCCATTGAGGTGCTGTTCGCCAACCCCAAGGGCAGGACCCACACGCGCACCGTCAACTTCCCCGGGATCTACGGCTGGATACGGGACTGGGACGTGGGTGGTACCTACACGGACACCGAGGTCTGCCCTGCCTGTAACGGTGCCAGGCTCAGACCGGAGTACCTAGCCGTCAAACTCTCTGGGCATAACATACACGAACTGGGAATGATGCCCCTCAAGGAGCTGAAACAGGTTACTGATTCAGTCAGCGCACCCAAGGGGCACCCAGCGAACACCAACCTGGACACGGTGAGGAAGCGGCTCAGGTTCCTCATGCAGATGGGCCTCGGCTACATCAACCTCAACAGGGTATCGGCCACCCTCAGCGCCGGCGAAGCACAGAGGGTCAAGCTGGCCGGGCTACTAGGCAGCGGGTTGACGAGCCTCACGGTCCTGCTGGACGAGCCCACTAGGGGGCTTCACCCGAGGGAGGTTAACGCCCTGTACGAGGCCCTCGCCGAGCTCAGGGATGAGGGGAACACGGTGATCCTCGTGGAACACGACATGGAGATCATCGAGAAGGCGGACCACATCATCGACATAGGGCCAGGGGCGGGCTTAAATGGGGGTATCATCACTGCCCAGGGACCACCCAGCTCAATCATTGAAACTGACTCGATCACAGGCAAGTGGCTCAGAGGGAGAGCGAATGAGGTAAGGGAGCTGAGGAAACAATCAGGATGGATGACCATCAACGGGGCCGTTGAGAACAACCTCAGGGGCGACCCAGTGAGGATACCGCGGGGCGTCCTGACAGGGGTCTGCGGCGTCTCTGGGAGTGGGAAGAGCACCCTCATCATCGACACCTTGGGCAGGGCCTTGAACCCGGTCAAGCAGACCACCAGCGTCGCGAGGGAGCCGCGGGACCCCGGCGCACACGACTCGATAGAGAACACGCCGGAGGACACCCTCATCATCGACCAGACAAAGAGAGGAATACAGAGCCCGTCCAAGTTCCTTAGCCTGGACAGGCAACTGGCCAAGGTTTACTCTCAATCAGCGGAGGCGAGGGCGAAGAGCCTCGACGTGAAGGCATTGACCCGACAGTGCACAGTCTGCAACGGCAGGGGCACAATACGCACTGAGATGGAGTTTCTGCCCGACATCTACGCCGAGTGCGAGACGTGCAGGG
The DNA here is from genome assembly GCA_030613835.1 of Candidatus Bathyarchaeota archaeon. Lineage (GTDB taxonomy): Archaea > Thermoproteota > Bathyarchaeia > TCS64 > TCS64 > RBG-16-57-9. The sequence continues at coordinate 6,811 of JAUWLH010000025.1, forward strand.
GCACGGGGTACGGACCAGAGGCGTGGGAGGTCATGCTGAACGGCTACAGCCTGCCCGAGCTCAACGGCCTGACACTGGAGGAGGTGTACGGCCTGTTCATGGACCACGAGAAGGTGGCGACGCCGTTGAAGGCTGCCTTGGACGTTGGACTGGGGTACCTCGTTCTACACCAGCCAGGGTTAAGCCTATCAGGAGGGGAAGCACAGAGGCTTAAGATAGCCAAGGAGCTGTCCAAGAGGAGGAAAGGCGAGACCCTGTACATCCTGGACGAGCCCACGCTTGGCCAACACATGGAGGACGTTGAGCGCCTCAAGAGGGTCCTCCACAGGCTCGTTGACGAGGGAAATACGGTGATCGTGGTGGAGCACCACCCCGGGGTACTGGCCTCGTGTGACTGGGTGATAGAGCTGGGACCGGATGGGGGACCTGAGGGAGGAAGGGTGATAGCAGAGGGGCCACCGGGGAAGATCAGGGACACACCTATGGCTCCTTACATAGCAAAGGAGATGGGGGGAAAGAGATGATACCGCTGCTGCTCACAGACAGGTCTATCAGCCTCAGATACCTGGTCCACAGGCACCTTCTAGATTCTGATGAGGCCGAGGAGCTTAGGGACCAGACGATGAACGACCCCATGATCAGGGGCCTCATAAAGCTCCAGAGACCCGACGGCTCATGGGACGCCTCGGGGATAATTGGGAACGCGCCCCAGGGAAAGGTCCAGACTACATCGCAGGCACTGACCAGATTGGGCTACCTAGAACTGGCCCCCGAACATGAAGCCATCAAGAGGGGGGTCGAGTACCTATTCAGCGTCCAGGAGAGGGACGGATCGTGGCCCCTCGGAAACTACCGGACGGACGCCGACGGTCAGGACAACTACGATGTTATGAGCCTACAGACAAGCCTGCCATTGAGGGGAATCGCATCAACGGGCCACTGCAAGGACCCCAGGGCGGAGACAGCCTATGACTGGCTCATTGACCAGAGGCTTGATGACGGGGCCTGGCCCACGGGAATCGCAAACGGAATCAACGGTCACGTCGCCGGGTACAGGCGGATGCCTCACAGCCGCTGGGGATGCAGGAGCAACACCACGGCAGCGCTGACATGCCTCAGCATGCACCCAGGGAGGGCGAGGGAAAACGAGGCTAGAAGGGCGTTGGACCTGCTTCTTGGAAGGGAGACCAGAGAGCGATACCACGTGGGTTTCGAGGTGGCTAGAACAGTTGGCGTCGAGGAGTCAACGGGATTCATCACATACCACGCACGGTTCGACCTTGCCCACATGCTGAAGTTATGCAGTAGGATAGGCGCGAGCACCGAGGATCCCAGGGTCCAGGAGCTAGTTGATTTCGTGGTGAAAGGGCGAAACCGGTACGGCCTATGGGAGTACATGAGGCCACAGGCATCCAAGTGGGTCACCTATGACCTGCTGAGGACCTTGGGCGAGGTGGGTGTGGATGATGACTGGGTTGGAATGGAGCCACGGACGCCCTTCCAGCCGTACCCTAAGAGGCGCAGACGTTTCTAGCGCCCATTTTTTAACCTTCAAACCCAGATTATTCCTCGATTATTATGACTGACAAGCGTAACGTGGAGATCAGGGACCTCGGGAAGATCATGGCGGTGAGCACCCCCAGGATCAGCCCGGACGGGAAGAGGGTCATCTTCGTCCACACAAAGATGGACTTCAAGGAGGACACGTACCACAACCACCTGTGGATGGCGGACCTTGAGACCAAGAAGACGTACCAGTTCACGAGCGGAAGGGGAAAGGACAAGAACCCCAGCTGGAGCCCGGACGGGAAGCAGATTATGTTCACATCAACGCCTCCTGCCAAGGATGACGAGAAAAAGACGTACCAGGTCTACGTCATGGACGTGGACGGCGGTGAGGCCCGTCAGGTAACCGATGTTGAGGAAGGAGTTGAGTCGCCACAGTGGGGCTCTAAGGGCAAGAACATCCTCTTCGTGAGCGGCGTCAAGAGGGTTGACCGCGGCGACAGCGATGTCAGGATCATCGACAGGATCGTGTACAAGTTCCAGGGAAAGGGATTCTTCGAGAACATCAGGAAACACCTGTTCACCGTCAAGGCATCGGGTGGAAAAGTCAGGCAGGTCACCGAGGGAGAGTTCGATGTAACAGCCCCCCAGTGGAGCGGCGACGGCAAGAGCATCATATTCTACGGCAACCTCAACGAGGACGCCGACCTGGTGAGACGCTGGTACCTCTACAAGGTGGACGCCAAGGGAGGGGAGTCAGAGAGGATCACTGATACACTGATGAGTATCAGCGGCATCTCGCCCAGTAAGAAGGTGATCGCTTACGCTGGTCACGATTACCACAACGGTTCGGGTACCATCAGTGACGTGTGGCTGCTTGAGAACGGAGACTCGAAGAACCTCACCGCGGATTTCGACCAGGACTTGGGCACGAGGCTCAGCAGCGATATCAGGGTAAACAGCCCCAACGTGATCCCCACATGGCACGATACCCACCTGTACTTCACATCCTGCTACGAGGGAGTCTCAAGCCTGTACAGGGTACACAAGGAGGGCGGACCCGTCGAGAAGGTCATCGGAGAGGTTGACCATAGCGTCGAGTCCTTCAGCATCAGCGAGGACGGGAAGATAGCGTACACGGTGCTCAAGACGGATGCCCCAATCGAACTCTGGCTTTGGGATGGAAAGAAATCCAGGCAGATCACCCGCCTGAACAAGGGCTACATGAAAAAGGTCCAGATCCAGGGACACGAGCACTTTACGTTCACCAGCAGCGCAGGTCATGAGGTGGAGGGCTGGCTGTGCAAGCCGCCTGGATTTGATGAGCAAAAGAAGTATCCTCTGATCCTACACATCCACGGTGGGCCGAGGGGGGCTTACGGTAACAGCATGAACCATGAGTTCCAGGTTCTCGCGGCCCAGGGGTGGGCGGTGATGTACATCAACCCCTGGGGAAGCGGCGGCTACGACGAGGCTTTCCAAGCCGGGCTGCCGGGTAAGTACCACGAGCAGGACTATGACGATCTCATGAAGGCTGTCGATGTCATCATCGAGTCGAACCAATGGGTGAATGAGAACAAGCTGGGCGTCACCGGCGGGAGCTACGGAGGAGTCATGACCAACTGGATCATCACCCAGACAACCAGGTTCGCGGCGGCAGTCACCCTCAGGAGCATAAGCAACTGGATGAGCTTCTACGGGGTCAGCGACATCGGGTGGACATTCGGAAAGACTGAAATGGGGGGCGATTGGTGGGACATGCTGGACACATTCATGGAGAAGAGCCCAATCAAACACGTCAAGAACGTGAAGACACCCACCATGATCATCCACAGCGAGGAAGACTACCGTTGCCCCATGGAGCAGGGAGAGCAGTTGTTCACAGCATTGAAGGTACTTGGCGTTGAGACGGAGTTCATCAGGTTCCCCGGTGAGAGCCACGAGCTCAGCAGGTCGGGCAAACCAAAGCACAGGGCGGAGCGCCTTGAGCACATGGTCCGATGGTTCAAGAAGTATCTGGACTAGCTCTTTCTCCCATTCTTTTTACCGCTCTTTGGATTCTCAACCCCATCAAGCTCCTTGGGGTCTATTCCCTCATTGATTACGTGAATCACGGGTTGGGCTTGCTTTCTTGCGAGGAACGGCGCCACGACCGATGTGAAGAATATCGAGATCAGGACAATGGGGACCACGAGGTTTGTAAACACCTCGGAGCCGGGGAAGAAAACAGAGTTAGGGTCATACTTGGTCACGAACTGGCTCATGACGAGACTGCCAGCGCCCTGTATGAAGAAGTAGCGAGTATAGTTGACCTGCTCGTCGGGGAAGCCCTGAATCTTGCCCATTACGGTGGCTGTTATGAAACGGACTGCGAATATCAGGGCGGTCAGGAACCCACCCACCGCGATGTACACAGGGTTAAGCTTCACGATGATTCCCAAGTACACGAAAAACAGGGCCTTCATCAGGAACGCGATCTCGTCGTGGTACCCCCTGATCTTGCGCCTGTCGATCCTGGACCTCCTTTTCAGGTTAAGGGACCTTGTGACAAAGGCATAGTTCATCAAGACGAATCCGAACAGGAAGGCCGAGATGGGCCCGCCGCCCCCACCGCTGACGATCTCAGCGAACACGTAGATGGGAAAAAGTGCGGCGATGGTGAGCATATAGTTCAGCGGCTTGTCCCTTAGCCTGCTAATGAACTCTCCCCATGTGAGGCCGGCCCCAACGCCTATCAACGTCGCCGTGAGGAGGGTGAAGAGGATATCCATGGCAACCGATTGTGGCCCTGCCCCCATGATGGTGACCATCTTGATGATAGTGACGACGCCCACCACCTTGATGGGATCGGCGAAGGCGGACTCCAGTTGAAGGAAAGCCCCCGATACCCCCATCTCCTTGGACTCGGCTCCAAGACTGTTTATGAGACCGCTTATGGATACGCCGTCCAAGCCGCCCACCATGGCTCCTAGCAGGAGCCCGTTTACGAAATTGAAATACTCGGGGAAGATAAAATTCAGAGCGAGACCCACCGAAATGGTTGTGGCCAGAAAGCTCATCATGGCCATGTTGAAGGCTCGGGCTGTGTTGCCAAGCAGGTGCTGTATGTTGAAGTTTAGCCCTATGTCGAACGCGAAAAGCGCCACTGTCACGAGGAGCATGAGGTCGAATATGTCCATGAACAGGGCCGCATCGAAGACATGTAGGACGGGACCCAGAATCATCCCGAACACCAGGAGCCAGACGAGATCAGGGATTTTGGTCCTGTTGTAGAAGATGCCATTTAGGTAGCTGAGGAACAGGGTCGATGAGAAGAGAAGCAAGACTCGTTCGGTGTCTACCAAATTGCTTTCCTTGTTCCTGGTTTTTCGATCAATCCTGTTGATTGACCCTTTCAGTCTCATTGTCTACGAGAATAAAAAGACTACTCAAAGGTAGTTACCTTTAATGTACTAGAATAATCTATAATTGAAGAATTTTATAGCTATAATGATAAGGCATATCCCATATTGTTTACAAATTTAGGTTATTTTGGGCATCCTATCTACATTTTACACCATTATTGAAAGATGAAGGTTTATATAGTATGAGTTTCTAGTTTCAGCCCGTTGGTGACTAAGAACTGACATTAACTATTGACACCTCTAGAGAGGGACTAGCGATGGTCCTAAAGGACTACCAGGAAGTAGCCCTACATTACCTATGGCGCATTGACGACAAAGGCGCATCAAGCCGCGATGTATGGATGCAGGTAAACGAAGATCTGGACGGTAAGCGAACTATAAGCCGAGCATCAATCATCAACTTCCTAAACTCCATGGTAGACGAGGGCGTGCTTAACTACACTGAGATAACAGGGAAGGGCGGACACAGACGTATCTACTCAGCCAAGTACAACGAGGCCGAGTTCAAGCAATATGTAGCCAAGGTGGTTCTGAGTAACCTGCTTCGAGACTTCCCAGACGAGACTCGAAAGGTCCTGTTAGAAGTCAAGTAAATATACCTTTTTTATTTAATTTTTTACTCAATCCAAGAATCGCCTAGCAGTTTTATACAATATAAGGGACGTATATACCGTGAGCCCATTTTGGTAAAATTAACAGAGGCAAAAAAGACGGCGTTCAAGTGGATAGACGATAACGCTGAGAGGCTATCAGATTTCCACCAATTGATTTGGAACTACGCCGAGACCAGCTTCCGCGAGTACAGGTCAGCCAAGGCCCTCGTGGAGTTCCACAGGAAGGAGGGATTCAAGGTAGAGCACGGGGTCGCGGGCATGCCAACGGCATACATCGCCACATGGGGGGAGGGAGGACCCGTCCTCTCGACATACACCGAGTATGATGCAACACCATCGGCGGCCCAGGACCTTGTTCCCTACAAGTCAGCTGCCAACCCGTACAAGGCGGGACACTCTGACCCCCACAGTGCCCTTGGAGTAGCGGCGCTAGCAGGATCTGTTGCGTTGAAGCACGCCATGGAGGAGCACGGCATCGAGGGGACCATCAAGGTCTTCGGGACACCCGCCGAGAAGGTGTGCGCCAAGAGCTGGTTCGCATCAAAGGGCTGCTTCGAGGGGCTGGACGCCATGGTTGGCTGGCATCCCAGGGCATACTCGACGGTGATGTACGAGACCCAGTGGGGCAGCTACTGGAACGTGGCATTTACGTTTGAGTGCGATGAACCCGAGAAGTGGATGGCCTACGCGGATGACCTGCCGAGAAACGCACGCGCGCCGGGGGCGCTGGACGCGGTAGCCATGATGTACACAACCACCAAGTACACCAAGGAGGCAATGCTGCCTAGGACTGGCCTATGGACCATCAATGAGGCAGTGATGGCGGCTGGACAGGCGACGGCAGACAATATATCCCCAAAGATAGGCATCATCCAGTATGCGTTCAGGAGCCCCAGCCTGAAACAGCAGGAGCAGATCGCCAAGGTGCTATTCAACAACGCCGAGAGCGGGGCCAGGATTACGGGCACGAAACTGACGGCCAGGTGGGTAACAAAGCAGAGGACGGGGCTCTTCAACCGGGTCCTGGCGGACCTCTCCTACGAGAACTTGGAGCTCATCGGGGCACCCAAGTTCACCGACGGGGACAAGGAGATCGCTAACGAGTTGCTG
>JAUWLH010000186.1 GCA_030613835.1 Candidatus Bathyarchaeota archaeon
AATACCTCGCCCTTCTCCCCCGTCCTGTCTGGCGAGAGGATCGAGACGATGGTTCCCCCGTAATTGCTGATCTTCACGGTAATCTCGTCGGTAAACGTGAACAGTTCAACTTTCTCCCCTCTGGGAGTCATCCCCCATGGCTTGGATGTCGCTTCCATGTAGGCATATACGCGCCCTTACGGAAAGCATTTTTCAGGCGAGGGCCCATGATGCATCCATGAAGACCATCCTTCTCACCGGCTTCGAGCCCTTCGGGGGCAGTTACATTAACCCCAGCATCGAGGCGTGCAAGCCCCTCGACGGAAGGAAATACAACGGGTGTCGGGTCAAAGTGGTGGAAATTCCACTGAGATTCGATGAGGTTAGACCCAGTCTTGTCAAAGCCATCAGGGAGACAAAGCCGTCCGCGGTAATCTGCACTGGCCAGGCGGCCTCATCGACGATAAGGCTTGAGCGAGTAGCCATCAACGTTGCCGACGCCAGAATAGCGTACAACTGTGGCAAGCAACCCATGGACGAGCCCATCGTAAAGGACGGGCCTGTCGCCTACTTCTTGACGCTTCCGTTGAGGAAGATGCTGGCGGCAATCGAGGAGGGCAAGGTGCCAGTCAAGATATCCAACAGCGCGGGCACGTTCGGTTGCAACCACATCTTCTACGACCTGATGCACTACATCGAGGAGAACGATCTGGGGATACCTGGAGGGTTCATCCACGTTCCGAGCCTCCCCGAGCAGGCCATGAAGAAGCAGGGGCCATCCATGAGTCTCAATCTCATCGTCAAGGCTCTGGAAGCAGCTGTTAGGGTCCTCTCCGAGGAGCTCCCCTAACAAGCATCAAGCACAACAAACACATTTTCCGCTCCAGACTCACCGAAAAATCATATAAACTGTTTTATCGTCCACTGAAACTCTAGTATGAGGCTCATGAAGGAGGAGATTTTTAGTCAACTTAGGGAGGCTCTTTTCTTTTTTGAAATAGAAAAAGCAAGGGCACTCGCGGAAAAGGTCGTGGAACTGGGGATAGACCCAGTAGAGGCAATGGAGGAGGGGCTGGCAAAACCCCTCAGGGAGGTCGGGAATCGCTTTGAGACAGGTGAAGCTTTCATCACCGAGCTAATCGCATCCGCGGAGGTAATGGAGGCCGGCTCCGAGGTCCTGAACAAAGAGATCGCCAGGCGTGGCGCTAACAGGAAGTCGGTTGGCAAGTTCCTCATAGGTACGGTGGAGGGTGATATCCACAGCATCGGTAAGAATATCGTGGCCACATTGCTGATTGCATCCGGCTTTGAGGTCATAGATCTGGGCACCGATGTTCCTACGTGGACCTTTGTGGAAAAAGTCAAGGAATATGAGCCCGATATTCTGGGCCTCAGCGCGCTCATGACCACGACCATGGTAAAACAGAAGGAGATCATAGGGGCACTAATGGACCTGGGTCTAAGGTCAAGCGTCAAGATCATCGTGGGAGGGGCACCTGTAACAAAGGAATGGGTGGAGGAGATAGGGGCAGACGCAGCCGGATTCGATGCCGGCAGCGCGGTTCAAAAAGCGTTAAGCCTCATGGGGGACGCTTAGTTGCCCAAGCTAAAGCTGCTCAGCGACTCAAACATAAAGGATATTCACGCATCCTCGTTGGAGGTCCTTGAGAAGGCAGGGGTAATTGTGAAGAACAAGCCCGCCCTCAAGCTTTTAGTGGACGCAGGATGCAGCGTCAAATCTAACCTGGTGAAAATCCCCGGTAGCCTCGTTGATGAGCAGTTGAAGAAAGTCAAATCAGAGTTCACACTGTACTCAAGGGACGGGGAAAAGAATTACATGGTAGGCGGGGACAACGTCATCTATAACCCGGGCTCGGCCGCCATATTTTTCATCGACAGGGAATCCGGGGAGATGAGGAGAGCCAAGGCAAATGACTTTAGGGACCTGGTTAGGCTCACAGACGCCCTGGAGAATATTCATGCCCAGAGTACGGCCATGGTCCCCTCTGATGTCCCTGAGAAGATATCGGACCTTTACAGGCTCTACTTGATACTGAAAAACAGTACCAAGCCAATCATTACGGGGGCCTTCACCATTGAGGGCCTCACCTATATGAAGAACCTACTGGAGGCCGTGGTCGGTGGGGAGGAGGAATTGAGGAAGAAACCACGGGCCATCTTTGATTGCTGCCCATCGTCGCCCCTTATGTGGAGCGATGTGACTTGTCAGAACCTACTGGACTGTGCAGAGTTCGGTATTCCCGCGGAGATCATTCCGGCACCACAGATGGGGGCTACAAGCCCAGTTAGCATAGCCGGTACATTGGTTGAGGCCAACGCCGAGTTCCTCAGCGGGGTCGTGATCAGCCAACTTGCTAGTCCCGGGACGCCCCTTGTTTATGGTGGTAGTCCAAGCGCGTTTGATATGAGGTATCTTACTGCACGACTGGGTGCGGTTGAGTCAGTGATGGCTGCCTGTGCTGGGGCACAGATGGGCAAGCATTACGGCGTCCCCACTCACGGGTATATGGGTCTAAGCGACTCCAAGGCAACGGATGGACAGGGTAGCTTCGAGTCAGGGATGGGTATCCTTCTCTCGGCGTTGTCTGGCGTCAACATCGTCTCGGGCCCTGGTATGCAGGCCAGCGAGAACTGCCAGAGCTTGGAGAAACTCGTCTTGGACAACGAGTACTGTGGTGCTGCCTACCGGTTGCTTGAGGGCATCAGGGTTGATGATGTTTCTCTTGCCACAGAACTCATAACCAAGGTGGGGCCTGGGGGGCACTTCCTCGGGGAGAAACACACAAGGGAAAATCTGCGCCGGGAGCAGTACATGCCGTCCAACGTGCTTGACCGTCTGTCCCCAGATGCTTGGCTCAAGGAAGGAGCCAAGGACAGCGCCTTGAGGTCCAGGGAGAGGGTTCAGGATATCTTGAGTAAACACACGCCAGTGGCCTTACCCGCAGGGGTGGAGACTAGCCTGGAGGATGAGATGAAAAAGATACTGAAGTATTTCAACCTGAATCCTTCACATCTACCCAAATTATAGGGACACGGGGCAATCCTACCCTTTTTGTAACGTACTCAGTTGACCCTGATAATTGTGCTTGGTGGAAGTATAGTTTCCTCGGTGATTACCGCTGATTTCGTTTCCTCGATTCCTTCGATCCCTCTAAGGGTCTCGATGAAACTAGATAATAGTCTCAGCGTCCTGAACCTTGCCTTGATCACAAGGTCAAACTCCGCCGCCTGCACGTCGATTATCTCCTCTATCTCACTGAAAGTACTCAGTGTTTTAATGATGTCCCTCTTCGGGATGTGTCCCTTACCGGGAATAACCTCCATCAAGTCAACAAGAAGCAGCGCCCCAATCGGCCATGATGTCTTCTGGTAATCAATGAGGGCCTTGTACCCCGATATCACCTTTTCATCCTCGACCTTCTTGATCCTCCTGTGCACAGTTGAGATTGGGATGTTGAGCATCCCTGAGAGCCTCCTGCTCGACATTCCCGACCTACGCCCGATGATCTTCAAAATAGACTCATCTTTGACATCCATGACATGAGAAATTTTCCTAAAATATATCATTTTCTTATTGTTTTTTCCCACTTTTTTGGGATAAAGTATATGTCAATTAGCGTGAATATTTCTTTAGAATGGAGCCTCAAAAAGATAGAGATTTCAAAGTAGTGACAATTCCCTCAATACCCGGTTACAGGATAACCAAAGTAATTGGGCTAGTAAACGGATTATCCCCTAGAATACGTGGAATCGGAGGAGTGCTCAGAGGAGCGATTCAATCCATCGGAGGCGGAGAGATCACGGCCTTCACATCTGAGAGCGAGAAGGCAAGGGTCGATGCAATATCCCGCGCTATCCGACAGGCAAGAAA
>JAUWLH010000048.1 GCA_030613835.1 Candidatus Bathyarchaeota archaeon
GAGATAGGGATCTAGCCCCACCTGGCATAAACCAGTGACATTGCGATGAACACGTCACACATCACGATTTAATCAATGATCTATCGGTGAAAAATTCAGGATTCAACTGGGTAGGGTTGAGTGTTGCATATCTCATGACTAGTTATTGCTTCCCAGTCACCCGAGTAGGCTCACAAGGACGACACCCAAGACAATGAGCACACACCCCGCCACGGTGTACTTTGTGAGGTCCTCCATATCCCTGAGAAACAGCCTCGCGAGGATCACGCTGAATAGCGGATAGCTGTAGACTATTGCTGTCATCACCGAGACCCTGCCTAGGCTTATCGACATCGTGAGCGTGATCCACGCCACTGCGTTCACCAGCCCTGAACCGACAAGCCACGGAGCGTTACCGCTGTTCACGTTTATCTTCTTCAACTGATTAGTTGCGCACAGATATGCCACGAAAGCCACCAGCCCTGCCAGTGTGCTGAACTGGGCCCCGAGAACCGAGTCGGGTAACAGGTTGGTCCCCATCTTTCTCAGGATATTTGACACAGCGTACAGGACCGAGGCACCGATAGGCAGGTAAATTGATTCCAGTTCGAGAGAGGATTTTCCCCCTCTCATATTAATCAGAACGATCCCACCCACCACAAGTAACGCTCCAACGATGACGGGAAACACCAGTGGCTCACCGAGAAACAAGACAGCCAAGATGGCCACCACAAGGGGGCTGGTCCCTACGATGGCGCTGCTCGTAGACACCCCGATCTCCTTGTATGACTTCAACGTGAACAAACGCCCGATGAAGGAGGCGCATATACCCGCGAGGGCGAACCAGAACAAGCCCATCAGATCTAGTTCAGGCAGTCCCCTAACCAGCAGGAGAGTCAACACCAGGGTCTGGGAGCCAGTCAGAACAAGGTTCGCGGTATCCGCGTCAGTGTCACTCATCCCCTTGGTAGCCATAACGCTGCTCAAAGCGGTGCAGAAAGACGCGACCAGAGCGAGGAACTCCCCGTACATGAATACCTATCCTCAGGTCAACGGAAAAAACCAGCTACCCTCCTTAACCCTAAATACGCGGTGTCCATTGATCGATTGAACAGCTATGCGTGACAAGGTCAAGGTGGCGGTGGCCCAGACTAGCCCCGTCTTCATGGACAAGGAGGCTACGATAGACATGACCTGCAAGGCAATAGAGGAGGCTGGCAGGAACGGAGCCGAGCTCATCGTCTTCAGCGAGACCCACATCCCCGGTTACCCTTATTGGAGGGGTACCAACCCCATCAGCAAGTGGAGCGACAACCAGGTGGAGTACATGAAGAACGCCATTAGCATCCCGGGGCCAGAGACAGAGATTCTAGGAGACGCCTCCAGAAGCGCTGAGATCATATCTGTGGTAGGGGCCACGGAGCTCAGCGACATCAAGGGAAGCAACACGCTCTACAACAGCATCGCGTTCATCGGAAAGGACGGATCACTCCTAGGGAGGCACAGGAAGCTCATGCCCACCCACGGGGAGAGAACCATCTGGGGAACCGGTGGACGCGAGGACATCACTGTCTTCGACACCGATATCGGGACAGTTGGTGGCTTGATCTGCTACGAGCACCATATGACCCTCCTCAAGGCAGCAATGGCCTACATGGGCGAGGAGATACACTGCGCCCTGTGGGACGGGTACTGGGTAATGGACCGGCACCCGGGAAAGAAACGCAGGTTCAGGAAGGGCGACGACCACCACCTCTGCGATATCGAGTACGCCAGCAAGGAGTACGCTATCGAGACCCAAAACTTCGTGCTCTCAGCCTGCCAGTACATCCCCGATGATATGATGCCCGAGGACACACAGGACTTTAACATCGCATCAGGTGGCTCCAGCATCATCAACCCGGCGGGAGTCTACATAGTGGAGCCCGTGTTCGACAGGGAGACCATCCTCTACGCGGAGCTAAACCAGGATGATAGGCGCCACACCAAGGCGTACATCGATGCCCTAGGGCACTATGCGAGATGGGATGTGCTGCGCCTGGATATCAGGGGAGAGCCAAACAGGCCGTTCTCAGGGGCACCTGAGGTCCCGTACAGCAAAGTCCGTGAGGTAGCGGAGAAACACGGCGTCGATGCGGACAAACTGGAGAAGATGCTTAGGGATCTGGAGTAGCCCCGTTTGGGTCCTTCAACATGAAGGCAAGTGCCGAGGCGATCGCCATCCCCGCGGCGAGGATAAGTAAGGTAGTGTAATAGTCACCCGTGCGATCCACAAGCCAGCCCCCGAGTAGGGGGAATAGGCCTCCCCCTATACCGCCTGCCAACGTGACCAAGCCGAACAGGGTCGTGCTATGAGCCGTGCCAAAATAATCAGTCACTATGGCAGCATACTGCTCGGGAGCCCCACCATAGCTGAGCCCGTATAAAACGGCCCAACCGTAAAGCATCGTCAAGTTGGCCGGGATCAAGGTCGAGACCCCAAAGGCAAAAGCAATCAAACTCGTTGTGACCACGATGGTCCTCTTTCTGCCGAACCTGTCGCTGAAGAAACCGAACAGGATGCTCCCAACCGCGCTCATGATGCCTATGACACCGAATGCCCCGCTGGCTTGAATGGGTGAGATTCCGATGTTGATCATATGAGGAACAACGAAGGTCAGCATGCTGATGATACCCCCGGTTGTGAAAAAGTAGCTTAACGCAAGAATCCTGAATGTCCAATCAGCCGAAGCTTTCTTGGGTGTCCAGTCCTCGGACAACGTGCCAACATTCAACTCACACAGGGGTTTATCGGCTCCATCTGGGTAGAGCCCTAGCTCCTCAGGATCCTCCCTCAGGAACAGGTATCCGATCAGGCTGGTGGTGCACACAACTAGCGCCCCCAAGAAAAGCATGCTAGGTCTCCACCCCCAACTCGGGATGAGTCTGGCTATTTGGGGGATTATCAGGGCCTGCCCTGCTGATACACCCACGCTGCTCCACCCAACGGTGCTTCCCCTCTTCTTGTGGAAGAACTTGCTTAGGACCATTGTGGGTACTATGTATAGCGCTGCAGAGCCCATGGCGGCTATCACACCCCATACCAGGTACAGTTGCCAGAGTGCCTGTATATTAGAAAGCAACATGCCCCCACCGCCAAGTAACAGACCTCCCATCAACACGGTTTTCCTTACACCTATCCTGCGAGCAAGCTGGCCCACGAAAGGGGCGGTGACGGCATAGACCCAGAAGAATAGGGTGACGCCGCTGGCGGTCTGGGCGTTGGTCCAGCCGAACTCGTTACGGATGGGCTCGAAGAAGATGCCCACGCTGTACCTTAGGCCGTACATGAACATGTAGATGCAGAATGTGATACCGAAGATTACCCATCCATAGTAGAATGGTAGCCGTTTCTCCCAGCGCTCGCTCATAACAAACAGCGACGGTTTGTGAACTTAAAAATGCGAGCATATGAGGGCGTGAGTCGCGGAAGAATAATTGATTAATATGGATGCCCAGAGTTTTCTCCGATATACTTGGAGTCCATCAAACTAGGTAACAAGCAGACGATACACTCCGACGCGCTGGGCGAGAAGAGGGAGTTACTAATTAGGCTCCCTGAGAGTTACCACGGAACTGAGAGCCAGTACCCTGTCCTATACATGCTGGACGCCAACTACACCGCTTTTATGGTCAACGACATGTTTACCATCGAGTACATGAGGTATGTCAGAAAGGTCCCAGAGTTCATCATCGTAGGAGTCTACAACACGGACAGGGAACGCGACATGATTCCAGTGAAAATAAAAGGCAGGGGTGGAGGAGGTGCAAACAAGTTCCTCAAGTTCATCGAGAAGGAGTTGCAGCCCGTCATCAACGAGAACTACCGAACCTCAGGATACAATATGCTCTACGGCGCCAGCAACGCAGGGCTCTTCGGGCTATACGCCCTATTCAACAACCCATCCCTTTTCGACAACGTGATAGCCCCCAGCCCAATGATCGGGTATTGCCCTGAACTCATCCAAAAACTAGCCTTAAAGAGCTTCAAGAAACACTCGTTCAACAACAAGCTGTACATGATATACGGGGCGAACGACTACCACCAAGTAACAGTGCACATCCCCGAGTTCACCAAGCTGCTCAAGGAAAACGCTCCGGAGGGACTCAAATACAGAGTGAAATACCTCGAAGACGAGGGCCACGTCCCGTTTACGAGCCTCTACAACGGACTCAACTGGATATTCGAAAAAGCCTGATTTACCGGCTCTGACTCCTCAGGACCTCGAAAGCCTTCGAGGCGTCCTCCTCGTTTACTATGAGGCTTATCTCACCAGGGCTGAAGAAGGCGTTCACCAGGTGAACCCCGTGCCTGAACAACAGGTCCGTCAATAGCGCAACTCTGTCATATCTGGAGGTCTCTTGCGCCAGAGACACGTTTAGCTCTGCGTACCCCTCCCGGACAACTGGGTGATACTGCCACAGGTCTTGCATAAACTCGTGCATGGCCTCGCTGGTGGATATCACCTTGACGCTGCCCTGGTACTGGTGGATCTTGATGTTGAGCCCCCGCTTCTGTAGCGAGGACAGTTGCTCCACTACCGAGGCCTGATTGGAGGGCCCCGTTGGTATCGTGATGTCGATGATATCGGTCACGAGGTTTAGCCTTGATCCAGCGAGGGCGCCCTTCTGCTGCCTTGGCTCCTGTTTACTGGCCTCCCTGCTGAACCGCATGATGGCGGTCACTATGGTGTTGGGGTCCACCTCGTTGCCGGACATCTCCCTGACCTGGTCTTGGATGTACCGGGCGACGGCGCTGTAGTTGATTACCTGCATGCGGAGTCCCCTGTAGAGGTATGGGTTCTGTGTGATGATGACCCTAACCGATTCCTGTACCGAGTTTCGTCTGCCTGACATCAGTCTTCAATAAAAAACTGCATTATATAAGAATTTATGACATGTGGTTAGAAATCAGGCATAACCATGGGCTCATGTATGAAACTTCATAAATATGTCAGGTATATGACAATTTGACATAATATTTATAAGTGGTCCAATCCAAGAGACATCGTAGATAAACATGGCGTGGAATATTGACGATGACTTCGACAAGATCTTCGAAAGAATATTCAAACAACTAGGGTTTCCAGAGAGGCTAGACCCAGAGAACTCCAACCTCAAGAAATGGTCCTACGGTTACAGCATGATCAGGGGACCAGACGGCAAGCCAGTGATCAGGGAGTGGGGAACGGATTTCCCCAAGGCACCGCTGATGGAAAAGCTCAACGACGAGCTGTTATCACAGGTGGACATAGACAGGGCAAACAAAACAGCCAGGGTCATAGTGGAACTCCCAGGACTCACAAAGGAATCAATCAAGATCACAGGCACCGAGACCAGCATCAGGATAACGGCGAGCAACGAGCTCAGGAAAATCGACACGGAGATCCTGGTATCAGCCAAGGTGGACCCCAAGACAGCCAGGGCAACATACAACAACGGCGTGCTGGACGTGACGCTTGAGCTAATCGAGGAAACAGCGCCTGAGGGAATCGACATCCACGTCAATTAAGATTATAGAGGAATAGAATAATGGAAAACATCACACTTAAGATAGCGGAAGCTCCGCAGAATCTAGTCGGCAGGGGAATAGCCGTCGTGGACCCAAGGGTCATCCAGGAGAAAGGGTGGCAGAGCGGAGATGTAATAGAGATCAGCGGAAAAAAGAGGACGTTCGCAAAGCTATGGCCGGGACAGACCGTTGATTATGGCCGCGGCCTGATCCGCATAGACGGGTACATGAGGGCCAGCATCGGCGCAGGCCTGGACGACAGGGTCAAGATAAGGAAAGCGGATGCAAAACCCGCGATGAGTCTGATACTTTACCCGACCGAGCCCCTCCGCATAGTGGGCGCGGAGAACTACCTCACACAGCTCATGGAGGGCAGGGTAGTCAACCAGGGCGCAAACATCACCATCAACATCATGGGCCGCAGGATAGACCTGGTCATCACCAAGGCCGAGCCCAAGGCGGACGCCGTCATCATCAACAGGAACACGAGGATACAGTTCACTGACAAGGCCCCAAGGCAGACCCAGAAGAACATCCCCAACATCACCTACGAGGACATAGGAGGACTTGACAAGGAGATCGCTAAGGTCAGGGAGATGATAGAACTCCCACTGAAGCACCCAGAGCTCTTCGAGCGCCTTGGAGTGGAGGCACCCAAGGGAGTGCTGTTGCACGGCCCACCGGGCACGGGAAAGACTCTGCTAGCAAAGGCAGTTGCTAACGAAACCCAGGCCAACTTTTACCACATAGGAGGCCCCGAGATCATGAGTAAGTTCTACGGAGAGTCTGAGGGCAAGCTCAGGGAGATCTTCAAGGAGGCACAGGAGAACGCACCTGCCATCATATTCATCGACGAGATCGACAGCATCGCCCCCAAAAGAGACGAGGTCAGCGGGGACGTCGAGAAGCGCATTGTCTCCCAGCTGCTAACCATCATGGACGGCCTTGAGAGCAGGGGAAAACTGGTGGTCATAGGGGCCACAAACAGGCCAAACGCACTGGACCCGGCGCTCAGGCGTCCCGGCAGATTTGACAGGGAGATCGAGATTGGCTTACCGGACAGGAAGGGAAGGTACCAGATACTGATGATCCACACAAGGGGAATGCCGTTAACGGACGCCGTGGATCTGGAAGCGGTCGCAAACAGGACACATGGCTTCGTAGGCGCAGATCTGGAGGCACTGGTCAAGGAGGCCGCAATGGGAGCCCTGAGGAGGGTGCTCCCCGAGATCAACTTGGACGAGGAGAGCGTACCAGCTGAGATCCTTGAGAAGATCAACGTCACGATGGACGACTTCGAGGACAGCCTCAAGGAAGTACCTCCAAGTAGCATGAGAGAGGTCCTCGTGGAATCACCCAACGTCCACTGGGATGACGTGGGCGGCATGGAGGAGACGAAACAGGAGCTGAAGGAGGCCATAGAATGGCCACTCAAGTACCGCGAGATCTTCGAGCACGCCGATGTCAAACCACCAAAGGGCATAATGCTCTACGGCCCACCAGGCACGGGCAAGACCCTGATAGCCAAGGCGGTGGCAACCGAGTCAGAGGTGAACTTTATCAGCGTCAAAGGTCCCGAGCTGCTCAGCAAGTGGGTCGGAGAATCCGAGAAAGGAGTAAGGGAGATATTCAGGAAGGCCAGACAAGCCGCGCCCTGCATCATCTTCTTCGACGAGATCGACAGCATCGTGCCACCCAGGGGTAAGGACCTGGGAACCAACGTCACAGGTAGGGTAGTCAGCCAGATACTCACAGAGCTAGACGGGCTAGATAACCTCAAAGATGTGGTAGTCGTAGCGGCAACGAACCGCGTAGATATGGTAGACCCCGCGCTTATGAGGCCGGGCAGGATCGACAGGATACTGTACATCCCCAACCCCGACCTGGAGGCAAGGAAGGCCATCATGAACATCCACACGAGGGGAAAGCCCCTTGCGAATGATGTAGATCTGGACAAGCTATCCGAGTTAATGGAAGGCTACAGTGGAGCGGACATCGCTGCGACATGTGACGCTGCAAGCCAGTCGGCCATCCACGAGCACCTAATGAAGTACAGTGACCCCGTCGAGGCAACCGAGCATAAGGACGAGGTCATGGTTAAGATGGAGCACTTCAGCAGGGCATTCGAGAAGGTAAAGTCCAGCAGCTACCAGAAAGCAACCATCTATTGGGACCAGGAGAAAAACTCCCCCAACAACAACATCATAGCCTAAACTGAAGCGTGGCTCCTAGCCTTTTCTCTCCCTTTTTAACCCAGATACCTATATTAACCGTCTTTTGGTCATAACAGGCGGGTACGCACTTTGCCGATGAGACAGCCAATAGTATGCATGCTGGGTCACGTAGACACAGGAAAGACAAGCCTCCTCGACAAGATCAGGGGAACAGCGGTACAGATGAGGGAGGCCGGCGGCCTGACCCAGCAGATAGGGGCCAGCTACTTCCCGTTCGACACACTTGTAGCCATCGTCCAGAAGCTGATGCAAAACGTCAACCTCGACGTCAAGGTGCCAGGTCTCCTCGTAGTGGACACCCCGGGTCACGAGGCCTTCGCAAACCTCAGGACCAGGGGTGGAAGCGTGGCCGACATTGCCATATTGGTCGTTGACGCCATGCACGGCTTCGAGAACCAGACCTTTGAGTCCCTCCAGATTCTCAAATCCAGAAAAGTGCCGTTCATCATCGCGGCCAACAAGATCGACAGGGTCACAGGCTGGAAGTCAGAGGAGAACAGGCCCTTCATGAAGGCTTACAACGCCCAGAACAAGTGGGTCAAGGAGGACCTTGACAACAGGCTATACAACATGATGGGCACCCTCAGCAGGGAGGGGATGGCAAGCGATAGGTTCGACAGGGTACGTGACTTTACCAAGAATATCGCCATCGTACCAGTCAGCGCCAAGACGGGCGAGGGAATAGGAGAATTATTGATGGTCCTCATCGGCCTCACCCAGCAGTTCCTCGAACAGAAGCTCCAGGTCACGGACGGACTGGCCAAGGGCACGGTCCTTGAGGTCAAAGAAGAGGTGGGTCTGGGCACAACCCTCAACGCCATCATCTACGATGGCACGCTACACGCCGACGACACCATAGTCATAGGCGGCAGGGAAGGCCCCATTGCCACCAAGATCAGGGCTATACTGATACCCCAGCCACTGGAGGAGATCAGAGACTCTAAAAAGCAGTTCAACGCCATCCAAGAGGCCCACGCAGCCGCGGGTATCAAGATAGCCGCACCCAACATCGATGACGCGATACCTGGAGCACCCCTCCTAGCCATAGGGGAAGGCATGACGCTTGAGAGGGCCATGGAGGAGGTCACCTCCGAGATGGAGCAGCTCAAGGTCCAGACAGAGAAGACAGGGATCATGGTCAAGACCGATACTCTTGGCAGTCTGGAGGCCCTCGTTGAGAGTATCAGGGCAAAGGACATCCCCATTAGGACAGCAGATATCGGTGACGTGAGCCGAAGAGACGTCATGGATGCCCTCAGCGTCAAATATAAGGACCCGTTCCTCGGGGCAATACTGGCGTGCAACGTCAAGATCCTGCCAGACGCCGAG
>JAUWLH010000202.1 GCA_030613835.1 Candidatus Bathyarchaeota archaeon
CAAGACTGTGCCGTAGGGAAGGTCCTCTTGGAGGCATCCCAGGTCAATCATGCTTACATCGGGTGCCCACCAGATATGGGAAGCCAGAGTGACTTCACCCGGTTTTGTCGGTGGATACGGACAGCGGAGTGATGTCTCAAGTCCCAGATACGTGCAAAGCGCCTCTGCCTCATCACGGATGGCATAAGCCAGTTTCTTGGTTAGTGGGGTGCCGTGTTTCCCGTAGATATACACGTGACCTGTGGTGTCCTCGTACTCCCTGGCGTTGAGCAGGATGGCGGGTACGTGGGCGGTTATGTTTCCATTAAGGATGCTAGTTGCCAGCACGTTTGTTGCTGGTTTTAAGAACCTGCCTCTCGTAGTCATTGCAGGTGCAAGCGCTTTGAGTACTTTTCCCGTGTCCTCCGATGGCATGGCCGCTACATAATTCCCCAGTTTATACGCGTGGCAATTGATGACATCGGGACTATCTCTTTTTACAAAGTACGGGAGGATGGCCGACTCCGCCAGTATCGCGCCCGGTGCTTTCTCTTTTACGGTCTCGTAGAACCTCAGTGCAAACGCGTATGGAGTCCAGCAATGCATTATTTGCCCTTTCTTCAGGTGGGGGACAGCTTTTTCGACGAAGAGGTCATGAGCAAAGGCGCGAACGTTCATTGTCGCTATGTCAACGCCTTCAAGGGCTTCCTCCATGTTGGTTGTCATCATGTTTGGCTCGTAGAACCCCGTGATCTTTCCGGTGATCTCGATCCCTCCGCGGTCAACGAAGGGTTGCATGCTATCCTCAAATTGGGGTAACTCGTAGAGGTTCACCTTGAACCCCTGTTCAATTAGGTCCGCGGTCATACATGCTCCACCGGAACCTGCACCTAGAACCGCGATTGTTGGTTTTTTATCCATTCTCAGTCACTCGTTATAGTCGTTTGAGTACGGTTTTAGCTTTTTTCATATCAGGTAGTGTTTTAATCGAGCGCAGTCCGGCATTCATGCATCCCCAGACAAATTATTTATGGATATAACCCCCTTTTCTTCAATTAATGATAAACTCCACGTTCAAGCCATGGATATCCTGGTATAATTCGCCAGGCATCAAGCCGAACACCTTTGGGGCTAAGGGCGGGCAACTTAGTTTCCTCAGCAAATCCCAGATAAAGGAGATAGACGCTTCTGCAAAGGAGATTCTCAAACGGACGGGCGTAAAGATTCCTAACAAGGCAATCCTGGAACGCCTCGATAAACTTGGATCAAAAGTGGATTACAAAGAGGAGAAGGCGTGGATACATCCTGCTCTCGTGGATGAGGCCCTCGAAAAAACACCCAAGACCTTCAACTTTGCTGGCAGGGACTCCAAGGATTACATCAAGCTTGACACCGAGAGGGTCTATTTCGTCCATGGTATTGGTCCCTACATGGTAGCCCCCGATGGCTCCATGAGACAGCCCAACCTCAAGGACATGCAGGACACGTACAGGGTAGTGAGCGCCTGCGAAAACATTGATGTAGCTGGAATCCCAGTTGATGGCACCCAGAGCACGCCCCAGGAATACATGGGGCTTCCTGTCAGGGTCCGTCGCCTAAAAAAGTACGCCATGATGCTAGATATGATGGAGAAACCGGTGGACACAACTAAACAGTTTATAGTGGACAAGGAGGACGAGACAAGCAGCGCCAGACAAGGATCACTTGACCAGATAGAGATGGAAATAGCTGTGAGGGGAGATATAGATGAACTCAGAACGGTCCCCATGAGCCTCGGCTTCAACGAAGCAGTAAGTCCCCTGATGTACCTTCCGAGAAACCTTGAGAGGCTCATCGTATACGCTGAACATGGACTTCCCTTGTTCAATGGTAGCGGGCCGATGACCAACGCAACAGGGCCAGCGACTCTGGCGGGGACAATTGTGCTATGGTTAGCTGAAACACTTGCGGGACTCGTCATGGGGTATGTCATGAGTAAACCGGAGTACCGTTCTCCGGCACTTTGGATGTGCTTCACAGGTTTATTCGACCAGAGGGCAGCCCATGGACCCATCATGGGAAGCCCGGAAGGGGTCATGGTTCAAGCTGCCTGCGGTGAGATAGCCCACTACTACGGGTTCCCCTTCAGGGGCTGTACAGGAAGCCCGTCTAAGGCACTTGACCCGCAGGCAGGATATGATACAGCGGTCTGCCTCATGGTGAGCGCCATGGCGGGCATCAACTACAATGTTAGCATCGGTACCGTGGGTCCAGGTGAGATTGGTATGAGTTTAGAGAAGATTGTCTTAGATAATGACCTGGTGGGTTATATCAAACGCGTGATGAGTGGCATCGAGGTGACGGAGGAGACTCTCGCGGTTGATGTCATCGATAAGGTGGGCATAGGAGGGAGCTACCTCATGAACGCCCACACGAGGAAATGGTTCAGGAAAGAACAGTATTTCCCGTCCCTCTTCGACAGGCGCAAGTATGAGGATTGGAAGCGCAGGGGTGGAAAGGACGCGGTAGTGAGGGCACAGGAGAGGGTAGAGGAGATTCTGAGGGATTACTGGCCCGAGCCTCTGGACGCTGAGATAAAGCGGCGCATTGATGATCACGTTAAATCTGTTGTAAAAAGGGAGAGCACAAGGTGAATAGCATGAAAAAAGAGGAAATAATAAAGGAACTACATGACGTGGTTTTGGAGGGTCGCCTCGATGAAAGCTCGCCCCTTGCGGAGAAGAGCATCGAGTTGGGCTATGATCCACTTGAGATACTTCAGGGAATTACCAGTGCGTTGAGGATAGTGGGAAAGCAGTTCAACGAGGGATCGATATTCCTCACGGAGCTCATGTACTGTGGTGAGACAGCTAAGGACGCTATGGGTGTCCTGACAGAGGAGATCAAACGCCAGCAGAAGGAGGTCCCGTACAGCGGCAGGGTCGTTATAGGCTCGGTTGAGGGAGATATCCATGATATTGGCAAGAGCTTGGTCATTGCCATGCTCTCGGCTGAGAGCTTTGAGGTCTTCGATCTTGGGATAGATGTCCCGGACGAGGTGTTCGTGGAAAAGGTGAGGGAGTTAAAACCCGATGTGCTGGGTATGTCGGCTCTGGTGACGACTACTATGCTGAAATTTAGGGACGTGGTCGTTGCCTTGGAGGAGGCCGGTTTACGTAATAAGGTGAAAGTCATCATCGGCGGTGCGCTGGTGGATATGAACTACGCCGAGGTCTCAGGTGCTGATACGTTCGGCTCTGATGCCATTGACGCGGTGGAGAAGGTCAAGGCATTGATGGAACTGGGTTAACCTGGTTACTTGAAGTAATCGACCACCTGTTTGGTGGTCATCTCGCCGAAACCCAGTTTTTCAACGGTCATTCCTTCTGTCTTGAAGTCTCTACCCAGTAACACAGAGGAAATCTGGATGCAGGAGTCAAGCGTCGGGGTTTCAATCCCCACCAAGTCACCAAAAGATGCCCATGTCACAAGTCCATACGGCACATCCTCGGTGAGGTACCTGTAATCCATGCGATCCGTCATGCTCCAGTAAGTGTCCAAG
>JAUWLH010000106.1 GCA_030613835.1 Candidatus Bathyarchaeota archaeon
GCCCTAAGTGAGATGCAGAGCGAGCACGCAAAGGGCAACAAGTGGATAGGAGTCGACGGCATCAAGAACGAGGTAGCCGATCTATCAGCCCTCAACATCTACGAGCCAATGGTCGTTAAGGCCCAGGCAATCAAGTCAGCCCCAGAGGCAGCTACACTCCTGCTGAGGATCGATGATATCATCGCCGTCAGCAAGATGAGTGCACCCTCAGGCCCACCAGGCGGTGGAATGGAAGGGATGCCTCCAGGAATGGGCGGAATGCCCGGGATGATGTAGGAGTAACAAGAAATGGCATACTATACAACAGCAGGCGGACAGCAAGGCATAGTCCTCAAGGAGGACACAGATAGACAGCGCGGACGCGACGCACGCAGATCCAACATGATGGCGGCACAGATCATCGCTGAGGTCCTAAAGACCACCCTCGGCCCCAAGGGCATGGACAAGATGCTCATCGACAGCCTAGGCGACATCACCATTACGAGTGACGGAGCCACGGTACTCGACGAGATCGATGTACAGCACCCTGCGGCCAAGATGATGATCGAGGTAGCCAAGACCCAAGACAAGGAAGTCGGCGACGGGACCACCACAAGTGTTCTCCTCGCAGGAGCCCTACTGGGAAAGGCATCCGAGCTCATCGATGACAACATCCACCCAAGCATCATCATAGCTGGTTACCAGGCGGCAGCCGATAAGGCCCTAGAGGCCCTCGAAAAGGCTTCCATTGATGTTGACATGAAGGACCACGAGACCCTCATGAAGCTGTCAAACACCAGCATCAGGGGCAAGGCGGTCAGCAACGCAAGGGACCACCTGAGCGGGGTCGTCATCGACGCAATTAAGCAGATCATTGAGCACCGCAACGGCGACGTAATCGCCGACGTTGACAACGTACAGATCGTCAAGAAGGAAGGCGCAAGCCTCAAGGAAACCGCTCTGATCAAGGGAATCATCGTCGACAAGGAGGTCGTCCACGCAGGCATGCCCAAGAAGATCAAGGGAGCCAAGATCGCGCTAATCGACACACCTCTAGAGGTCAAGAAGACGGAGTTCGACGCAGAGATCAGGATCACCAGCCCCGAGAGCATCAAGGCATTCCTAGACCAGGAATCCGATATGCTCAAGAAGAAGGTGGACCAGGTCGTCGCCACAGGCGCAAACGTCGTGTTCTGCCAGAAGGGCATCGACGATATGGCGCAGCACTACCTGGCCAAGGCTGGCGTGCTGAGCTCAAGGCGTGTCAAAAAGAGCGACATGGAGAAGCTGGCAAAGGCCACGGGCGGCAAGGTTGTCAACAACCTGGCTGACCTCAAGGCAGATGACCTAGGGCTATGCGGCTCGGTCGAGGAGAAGAAGGTCGGAAACGACAAAATGATCTTCGTCGAGGAGTGCAAGGACCCCCAGGCCGTAGCCATATTCATCCGCGCGGGACTTGAGAGGATGCTGGACGAGGCGGAGCGCGCACTGAACGACGCCCTCTACGTCATCTCTGACGTTGCCGAGGTACCCCAGATGGTATCAGGCGGCGGAAGCATCGAGATGGAGATGGCAAAGGCGGTACGCAAGTACGCGACATCAGTCGGCGGACGAGAGCAACTGGCCATAGAGGCATTCGCGGAGGCACTGGAGGTTATCCCCAGGACCCTCAGCGAGAACGCTGGCCTTGACATACTGGACACCATGGTCGCCATGAAGGCGGCCCACGCCAAGAAGGGCGGCACAGCGATGGGAGTCAACGTCTTCGGCGAGGGCGTCATCGATATGCTGAAGGAAGGCGTCGTTGAGCCAAAGGTCGTCAAGGAGCAGGCCATCAAGAGCGGCATCGAGGTCGCGTCGATGATCCTCAGGATCGATGACGTGGTCGCGGCCAAGTCCGGTGGAATGGGCGGCCCAGGCGGCCCACCTGGCGGAATGCCTGACGATATGGACATGTAGGTCCAACCCCAACTTTTTATTTTATATTATCTTCTTGAGAAAAAATAAATGACTCGTTTTGTTAGGTTGCAGGGGGCAGGATTAGTTGTATGTTTCTAGGGCTTGAAACGGTTCGATACTAGAAAATGACATAAGAAACTCATGAGCGCACGAGACCCAAACAATACTCCAGTGGCTTAATAAAACCAAGAATCACATAAACAACACAACAAAAGGACACATACATTGCACGGCATGCAAATACAACATCCCCACTCCCTGGACATTCTGCCCACGAAATAACTGCCCAGATAGCACCTATTGGACACCTTGAAGTACCTGACCCCCACCCTGAGGGGGTAGCTGGCAGGGTGGCTGGCTCCCTAACCCAGTAACTATCTACCCTATGGAGGGGTTATTCTGGGTTACTGCAAGCCTTTGAGGTACCCGTGTGTGTGAGGGATAACGTGGCGATACCAAGCATGTCGCATAGAGTTGGTAGGTGTTTTTCGTCACATGGCTTTAATGAAATCCACAATGGCCTCGACCAGGTCCTCGATGTACTTCTTACCGTGTTCCCTTGAGGAATCCTTCGGGTCCCCCAGCACTCCTATTGGCGATAGCGCTGCGATGCCGTTGGCGAATATCTTCTTGGTCGCTTCCTCGTCAAAGGCCCCAACGTAGCCCTTGGCGTCTGGGATGCACTCCTTCCTTACCCCCTCGGGGTTGGCGTACATCATCATCGATACCTCCGCCTCACCTGCGTGTGCCCCGGCGTTCTCATGTGACACACCGAGGCCGTCGCTGGTCTTCATGATTAATTCGACAAACTCAAGCAGATCCGTGTAAACGATCACCTCAATGCCTGGGCTCATCTCCCGGAGCTCGCCTGATACCTCCGCGAGTGGCCCAAAGTTGCCCCCGTGGGAGGGCAGGATTATGATCCTCTTAAACCCGTGCCTGCCGAGGCTTGAGACATAGTCCCTGAGGAGCTCGTGTAGGGTCTCCTTCCGCAGGGTAATCGTGCCTGGGAACGTCATATGGTGCTCGGAGCACCCAACCCTGATGGTGGGCGCCTTCAATGCGTCGCCTAATCTCTTTGTCACCCCGAGTGCCAGCACATCACCTAGAACAGCGTCTGTTGAGACCGTCAAACAGGGCCCGTGCTGCTCGTTGCTACCGACCGCAAACACGACCGTGTCATACCCGTTTTTTATCGCCTCTCCCACCTCGGGGGAGGTCATCCTCGCAATGTCTACCATGGTGAATACCTTGGATAAGACCTGATAAACCACGCGCACCCGTTCGATAGGCTTTTGTAACCTTCAATCAACCATTCTGTGATTCGATTTGGACGAGAAATCATGCTGTGAGCCCAAAGAAATCAAGGGCTTCACCGAGGAGATGGAGAAGCACACCGGGTACTTCACCTACTACTGGGACGAGAGGAAGGGTAAGGTCTGGCTAGAAGTCGACAAATTCAACCAAAAGTTCCTCTACTATAGCAGTCTAAAGGCCGGGATTGGGAGCAACGATATCGGGCTAGATAAGAGCCAACTGGGTGACTCAAAGGTCCTCAAGTTCACTAGGGTAGGCCCCAAGGTGCTGCTAACCCAGGTGAATTACGGTTACAGGGCCGTCAGCGATGACCCCAAGGAAGTGGAGGCCGTTGATGACGCCTTCGCGACATCGGTGATCTGGGGGTTCGAGGTATCCGCCGAGGACGAGGATATGGTTCTCGTCGATGCAACGGAGTTCTTCATGCGGGACGCCAAGCACGTGGCCAACAGGCTCAAGGACAAGGAGCAGGGAGAGTACCAGCTTGACGAGAAACGATCGGCAATCTATCTCCCCGCCACCAAGAACTTCCCTCTGAACACAGAGGTGGAGGCTATCCTGACATTCACGGGCAAGAACCCTGGTGATTGGCTCAAGTCAGTGACACCCGACCCCGAGACAGTCACCGTCAGGGTTCACCACAGCCTCGTCCAGCTACCGGACGATGAGTACGAGCCGAGGAAGTTCGACTTGAGGAGTAGCTATTTCGCGATAAAGTACAATGACTACGCCACCCGTGTAACTGAGCCCCTTGAGAAGCGTTTTATATGCAGGCACAGGCTCAAGAAGAAGAACCCCGCCGCTAAGGTCAGCGAGCCAGTTGAGCCAATCATCTACTACGTTGACCCAGCGGTCCCAGAGCCAATCAGGACGGCCCTCGTTGAAGGTGCGGCTTGGTGGAACTTGGCTTACGAGGCCATCGGGTACAAGGACGCTTTCAAGGTAGAAGTACTCCCCGACGACGCAGACCCCATGGACATCAGATACAACATGATCAACTGGGTGCACAGGAGCACCAGGGGCTGGAGCTACGGCATGGCCGTAACTGACCCCCGCACAGGGGAGATAATCAAGGGAAACGTTTCCCTTGGCAGCCTCAGGATAAGGCAGGACTTTATGATCGCCATTGGCCTCATGGGCGAGTACACCGAGGAGGGGGGCAACTCCGATGAGGCGTTCCAGATGGCGCTGGCGCGAATCAGGCAGCTCAGCGTCCACGAGGTGGGTCACACTATTGGTCTGGGTCACAACTACGCCAGCAACCTCAACGGAAGGAGCAGCGTCATGGACTATCCGGCGATGTGGGTCAAGGAGAAGGACGGCAAGTTGGACCTATCTGAGGCGTACGATGTGGGCGTGGGCGAGTGGGACATAGTCAGCATCAACTACGGTTACCAGGACTTTCCTGAGGGAGTTGATGAGGATGCGGAGCTCGACAGGATACTCAACGATGCCTTCAGTAGGGGGCTCTACTACCAGCCTAGCAGGGACGCCGGGCCAGGGAGTCCTAGCCCATATGCCGCTTACTGGATCAACGGTGTGGACCCTGTGGACGAGCTCTACAGGATGATGGATGTGCGCAAGATGGCCCTTGACAGCTTCGGCGAGCACAGAATAATGTACGGAACGCCGATGGCACGACTTGAGGAGCCACTTGTTACAACGTACCTTTTCCACAGGTTCCAGTTAGAGTCCGCTGCCAGCGTCATAGGGGGCTTGTACTACCACTACAAGGTGAGAGGCGACGTACAGGAGAACCCAAGGATAGTGCCAGCCGAGAAGCAATACAGGGGAATCGAGTCCATAATTGAGACCATAAAGCCCAGCGCCCTTGAGCTGCCCCTGCCCCTCAGGGAGATCATGCCCCCTAGGCCGCAGCACTTTCCCGAGACATCTAACCTGTTCCCGGGCAAGACGGGTCTCCCCTTTGATGCACTCGCTGTGGCTGAGACCGCTGCCGGTATGAGCGTGAGCATTCTGCTTCACCCTCAAAGGGCCGCGAGGCTAGTCGAGTACCATGCCAGGGACCCCGAGGTGCCTGGGTTGGTGGAGGTCATTGAAAGGCTGTTTGATGCGACTTGGCTCAGGACATACGAGGACCCGTACCGCCAGGAGCTTCAGAGGGTCGTCAACAACTGTGTTCTCTATTACATGGTTGAGCTGGTGAAGAGCCAGGAGGTCCCTGCCGTCGTCAGGAGCGTGGCGATGTACAAGCTGCATGACCTGAACGCGAAGCTGGAGGACGTGGAGACTGAGGACCCTTTGCAGCTGGCGCAGCACTGGTACCTGGACTCAGTACTGGAGTTGCTGGAGGATAACCCGGAGGCCGTTAAACTGACGCCACCGGCCAAGCCGCCGATGGGTGCCCCCATCTAAACAATGACCTAAATTGGAAGCTTTGGTTGAGGCGAGGTCTACTGAGAGGCATAAAAAACGGGGCCGCTCTACAATCAGGGAGTTTTAATCAGGCTCCCTTTTCTTATTACCCATGTCATGGTACACTCTTTCATGGGCTATCTTCCTGAACGCGGTGCTCTTCTCAACCACGTCTGGCTCAATTGGATTGAACTACAGGAAGAA
>JAUWLH010000047.1 GCA_030613835.1 Candidatus Bathyarchaeota archaeon
AATGTCAGTAGCATGAACATTCCTTTGTCTTTCTTTGAGATACCGGAACCTAGGATTTTTCGAGGAAGTGATACGACTCAGCCAGTGTTTGAGGCGAATGGATTTGTCATGGGTCGCGTTGAAACCCCATCCTTAAACAAAATTCTACCCTAGTCTTTAGGCTCAATGTGGATCGTTATCTCCACGTTTGATACCTCGTTCGCCAGGTCCTCCTCAAGGTGGTCTGTGAAATCATGTGCCTCTTGGACTGACATCTGCCCATCCACGCTAAGGTGAAGCTCGGCGTAAACAATATCCCCGCTCTTCCTGGTTCTTAAGTTATGGTAGTCAATGAACTGATGCTGGTGTCTGTCCATCACTGCGCGTATCTTTTCCTCCGCTTCTGGGCATGACTCGTCCATGAGGCCCCTGCCTGCCTTGTAGACCATCTCTCCACCCATTTTTATTTCTATGACCGAGACCGCGAGAGCCATTAAGGGGTCAAGTACCGGGATGTTGAGCATCTGACCGATGAACAGGCCGATCACCACGGCTCCCGAGGATATTACATCCGAGAGAAGGTGTTTTGCGTCCCCCTCAAGCGCCAGGCTTCCTGTTTCCTCGGATGTTCGCATGAGGCCCCAAGCCAGTAGACCGTTTCCGGCGGTAGCCAGTAACGAGAGGAACATGGCGAGGTCTATGCTAACGAGTTCAATGGGGTTGTTAAGCCTCTCATAGGCCGTTTGTATGATCAGTAGCGCGGCGAAAAGAACAAGCACGCCCTCCACGGCACATGAGAGATTCTCCACCTTTTGGTGCCCATAGGGGTGGGACTTGTCCGGCGGCTTTTCGCTGACCCTGATGCTCCAGTACATCATCAGGGATGCGACGATGTTGACGATGGACTCCAGGGCATCTGAGAGGAGGGCGATGGAGCCCGAGATGTACCATGTGAACAGCTTCAGCGCGAAGATGAGCACACCGCCGATTATCGCGGTCAACGCCGAGCTCTTCTTATCCATGACCCTGCTCTCCAATTATGTCCTTAAAGGGTTATCATTTAGCATGCCTAAAAACTTCGATATAATTAACCTCGACTAAACTCACCCGAGCCTGAGCTGCTTTGGCTTCTTCCTGAACTCGGGGATATCGACCTGGTAGTAAGTCATTCTCTCCAAGTAGCCAGGGAACTCGGACAGGAAGCTGGGGAGCATGAACACCGATACGCTCGGGACCCTCCTGTAGATTTTCATATTAGTTGGTGAGAGGGTGAGCGTTATGGGGACCAGAATCGCGTTTCTCCAGTTCTGGACCCCTATCTTCTTGGCAAGTTCCCCGATGTGCTCGCTCATGACCTCAGTCTTCTCGATGTGGGTCTCGATGATTTTCCTCGCAGTCCTGTTGCCCATCCCAGATGTATAGTGCTTGCACTCGGCGCACACGATGTAAGGGTAACTGGTTGCTAGCACGTCTATCTCCCATCTCCTGCCCTCTGCCTGGAACCTGTACCTGCTCTTGGTGTTGTACCCATTCTCCCTGAACACCCTGGCCACCAGTTCCTCGAACTCTTTCCACCCCAGGCTCTTACTGATTTTCTCAAAGTCGGCCCCAAGCTGGATGGCCCTCACCGCGATCTCAATTCTCTGATCAAGGTCCGCCTTGAACTCCACCCCATCCCAGTCCACTAGACCGTTACTGCTAAGCTCGGTCACGATCTCCTCAAACGCCTCGTTGGTGATTACCACGTTCTCCCGTACTACCTCTGCGGTTACTGGGCCTTCCTTGGTCTCAGCTAGAATGCTTTGAAGCAGTAGACGCGCAGCGGAGGTGTTCAAATTATCCTTATCAAAAGCCTTGTTTCTCAAAATGGTTACGGATAATATTAAAAAAAAATAGGGCTAATTTATTTTCAGCCTTAAATTTTCGATGAATAATATATACGCCTTGGACCAATTACCCACTCGGAGAAAGGAGACACGGATAGCGTCCCGGGTTATTGCGTTCAACATGCTCGCACCGATGACGTAAGAGATAGGTTTCTGATGAAGAAACCGGTGAATCACCTCCCTAATTTAAACTCGTTTCAAAGAAAATGTTTTATCAAAAACGAACTAAAAGAGATGTGAAGAGAAATGCTCGCAATTATAGGTAAAAAGGTAAACACAATCACCGGTGGCATCATTAAGAACGGCGTCATTCTGGTGGAGGATGGCAAGATCAAGGAGATCGGCCCTGATGTCAAGGTTCCCGACGGGATCAAACCATTAAAGGCCAAGTACGTCATGCCCGGGCTTGTCGAGGCCCACTGCCACATAGGCATATGGGAGGAAAAAATAGGCTGGGCTGGCAGTGACGGCAATGAGATGACTGAGCCAGCGACGCCCCACATGAGGGCGCTGGATGGCATTAAGGCAAATGCGGATGAGAGTGGTCTTGAGGCGGCCCTCCACGAGGGGATCACAACTGCCCAGGTCCTCCCAGGGAGCGCCAATGTAATCGGCGGCTTCGGCGTCGTCATCAAGACAGCTCCAAAGACCACCGTTGACCAGATGGTCCTCAGGAACCCCAGTGGGATGAAGATCGCGTTCGGGGAGAACCCACGGAGAGTTTACGGCGTTGACAAGAAGGTCA
The DNA here is from genome assembly GCA_030613835.1 of Candidatus Bathyarchaeota archaeon. Lineage (GTDB taxonomy): Archaea > Thermoproteota > Bathyarchaeia > TCS64 > TCS64 > RBG-16-57-9. The sequence goes on from JAUWLH010000047.1 coordinate 2,611, forward strand.
TGCCCAGCACCAGGATGGGCATCGCGGGAGTCTTGCGTGAGAACCTCCAAAAGGCCAAGAACTACATGGAGAAGAAGGAGAGACACGCGGATGACCCCGAGAAGATGCCCGAGTTAGACCTCAGGCTTGAGGCACTGATCCCGGTTCTCAAGAAGGAAATACCGTTCAGGGCCCACGCTCATAGGGCTGACGATGTTGTCACAGCCATCAGGATATGCGAGGAGTTCGATGTCGAGATGAGCTGGGAACACGCCACCGAGGGCCACAGGATCGCTGATTACATAGCCGAGAAGAAGATCCCAGCTGTATGGGGCCCCAGCCTCATGAGCCGTCCCAAGTGGGAGATGAGGGAGCTAGGCTATGATACGCCCAGGATCATGTATGAGGCAGGCGTCAAGTTCGCCATCCAGACAGACGCACCCGGCAGCACCATCAGGTTCCTGCCTATCTGCGCCGCTTTGAGCGTAAAGGAGGGACTGCCCTATGACTATGCCCTGAAAGCCATCACCATCATCCCCGCAGAGATCCTCGGGGTCGATGGCCGCGTGGGTAGCCTGGAAGTGGGAAAGGACGCAGACCTGCGGCTTCTATCGGGTGACCCACTGGACTACATGACAAAGTGCCAGAAGGTCATAATCGACGGTGAAGTTGTTCACAGCCTGAAGTAATCAGGCTTCAACCCCTTTTTTAAAAAAAGGTTTAGGCTTCCTTCATGGAAACCTTGTTGATGCAGACCTCATCCTTTGGCCAGTCCTGCATGGGGCCGCGATGCGTCATCTTGGTACCCGTAGAGGCTCCCTCTATCTCATCAACAACAATCATACCTGAGATCACTTTCCCGAACACCGTGTACCCGTGCCCGTCAAAGCTTGGATAATCAAGGTTGGCGTTGTCAGCGGTGTTGATGAAGAACTGGCTGGAGGCGCTGTTCGGATCGCTGGTCCTAGCCATGGCGATGCTTCCCTTGACGTTCTTCAGTCCATTCCTTGACTCGATCTTTATCGTGTCCCTTGTCTCTTTGTGTTCCCCTATGGGCGTGAAACCTCCACCCTGAATCATGAACCGCTTGATTACCCTGTGGAAGCACAGCCCGTTGAAGAAGCCATCGTTGACGTACTGTACAAAGTTCTTAACCGTGACAGGGGCCATCCCCCTGTTGAGCTCTATCTCGATGGTTCCCTTACTGGTCTCCATCACGACGATATCAGTCATGTTGGATTAACATGCTATGGTTGAATGAATATGTTTGTGAAAAGTGGGCCTACTCTATCTTCATGTATGCGCTGATGATGAATACATCCTCAACCGGCCAATCACCCATCGGACCGTATATGGTATCCCTTGTATCAGTGGCGACCGCCTCGATGGCGTCAACCACCTCCATGCCAGATATGACGAGCCCGAAAACGGTGTAACCGTAGCCATCGAAGCTGGGATAGTCCAAATTCTCGTTGTTCACTGTGTTAATGAAGAACTGACTGGTGGCGCTGTCGGGGTCGCTGCTCCGGGCCATTGCGATGGCTCCTCGTACGTTCTTTAAACCGTTCTGTGACTCGATCTCGATGGGGTTTCTAGTTTCCTTGTACTTGTCCTCACCATCAAATCCTCCTCCCTGGATCATGAAGCCCTTTATTATCCTGTGGAAACTAACCCCGTCATAGAAACCTTCCTCAACATAATTGACGAAATTCTCAACCGTGATCGGTGCCAAATCTCTATTGAGCTCAATCTCAATTGTTCCTAAGGATGTCTCCATAACCACTATCTCAACCTCCACCTGCTGGGGTTTGCGGAACAGTATATCTGCCGCAGTGAGAAAAATTGAGGCTCCAAAAAGAAACATCAAGAATATTGAGATTATCGTCTTCCTGTTGAACTTCATGGGTATCTTTGATGCGGTGCCCCTTTAAAAAAATAGGGTTCTAGCCGATGACTCCAAGGAGGTCAGCCTTGGTAATGATACCCACGACCTGGCCCTGCCTCTGGACTAGGACCGCTTGGTAGTACTTCAGGAGGTTAGACAATAGTGACAGGGGTGCGTCCTCGCTTACCATGGGCCAGCTCTCCTCCATGATGTCTCCCACAAGCTTCCTGCGTGCCTGTAGCCCGTCGTCGTTGTACAGGATGTGGTCCAGCAGGGTTCTCTCGGTGACGCCGCCGACCGGCTTGTCGCCGCCCATGACTGGGATCTGGCTGTACCCGTTCCTGCGCATAATCTCTATGGTCTCGTGCACAGTCGCCGTCTTCTGAACGCTGATGATGTCCTTTGTCATTATCTCCACTGCCTGAACCTCCTTCTTTCGCTCAAGCTTGTCCAGTGCCTCGAAGATCGCTTTCACCTTGAGGTAGCTGGGCTCGATCTTGCCTGCCTCAAGCTTGGCGATGTAGCTCTGGCTAACGCCTGCCATGTCAGCCAGCTGGTTCTGGGTCAGTCCGAGTTTTCTTCTTCTATCTGGAATAATATCAATGGTGGGGAGCATGCCTACAGGAATTTTATTATGATATTTATTCTTTTTGTAATTTTTTTTGGTAATTTGTATTATTTACGGCATATTATATCTCGATCCTTGTGCCTACTTTTTCTGGACTTTCTCAAGTGCCCCGGCGATTATCAGGGGGAAGAGTGACGTGACCTCGCCAAAAATTGTCGCGGTCTTTTCCTGTAACTGTCCCTCTCTGAGCTTACCCCATGTGATTGACTCCCTTAGCGGTGCCCCGCTGAGACTTCCGTCCTCCACCCTTGCGCTGCTGAGCTGGATCGCAGCGTCAAGCCCGTCCCTCAATGTGTGCATGTACTGGGTGTGATGTTTCGGTGTCCCTCCGCCCAGTATGATGGCACCAGATTTCTCTGCATCAAACACCATGTCCGCCAGCAGATCAAAATCCCTGAGAGGGTCAAATACCAGCTTCTTGTTTTTTGCATACATCCATAACGGGATACCCAGCATGCTGTCAAGGAACCCTGGGCTGAATATGGGTATCTTCTTGTCGGCCGCCGCCTTCAGGACGGACTCCTCGTCCTCTATCCTTGAACCCAGCTCGTACAGGAACTCGTGGAACGTGATGCCATCCCTCTTCTCCTCCGGGATATCGTCGATGAGTTTGCCCACGTAGCTCTCAATGTCAACAAAGGTATCGTTCTCGATGAAGATATCGTATACCCTGTTGTACCCGTCCTTGTAGAGCTTCTCGTCGTCCACGTTGACCCTTCCCTGGTAGTGGGTCCTTCCCATGGCCTCCACCAAGTCATGGATCATGTTGGCCCCGTTCGTCATCACGGCATCGATATAGCCGTCCCTAATCAGGTCCCTGAGGATAACTCTCATGCCGCCGGGCACGAGTGGCCCCGATAACGTGATAAAAGTAGTATAACTTGGGTCACTGAACATCTCAGCGACGATGTCGACAGCCCTCCCGACCCGGCCTCCCTGCATGACCCCTGTGAGTTTCATCTCCTTTGCTAACTCACCCACGGTCATGCCTGGACGCAGCCGGACCTGATGGACCTTCTTCATTTGTGTGCCTTCAGTTCTTGACTCGCTGGATCTTGATACGATCCATGATGATCCAGTACTCGACTTCCTTGCCCGCAGCTAAGGCTCCGGCAATATCATCGTCTGTCGGCATCTCGACATCCATCATATCGTAGTTCTCCAGGTCCATCAGCTGAACATTTGACGGCGTCATGCTGACCACCTGTCCGCTCCTCTTGTCCACCATGGGTACTTGGATGTTGGTATCGGTGCTGGCTACGTAGCTCTGCTTCCTTCCGTCGAATAGGCTAATTGCAGTGCACCTGAACTTTGCGCTTCCGTGTTTTCCTGGCTTACTCTTTGTGATCTGTGAGATCCTGCTTGGAACTCCGTTAATAATGGCGTAGCTTCCTACCTTGAGCTCACCGACCTTGGCCATTTTAAATGACATTCATGTTCACCTAAGTTGATTTTAATCTCATTGAGGGATTTAACGTATTAAATGTAACGACTATTCATACGTTTCTCTGCTTTTTCAGGGAAAGTGTCTTGTTAGACCGTTTCCTTACGGATGTCTTTGAGGTTGACGGTGTAAGTCACTGAAGCTGATCGAAGCTGAACCTCTGGATTGAACTCCAGTATCTCCCCGAAGAATGAACCAAAGTAACCCTTCAGGAACCTGCTCCACTTTATCCCGAATGGGTGACTCATATGGATCAGCTCCTTCCCTCCAGTCTCGTTTATTGAGGAAGAGAACCACCCGCTGTGAGCCCCTAGCACCTTTGACAGATACCATTTCGCGGCCTCATATGAGGGCTGTACCCCTCGTTTTAACAGTAGCTCAAAGGGTCGCTCCTTGCCGAAGGTTGAGCCGAGCTCCTCTAAACCAGCCTCGTCCATGAAATTTAGGAAACCCATCAAGGTCTGAGCTGACAGGACGATTGCACTCATGTTCTCGAAAAAACGATAGCTTTCTGCGTACCGGGTGAGGTACTGATCGAGGAGCGTATTGACGCTGACCCCCCTTTTTTTTGCTTCACGCTTTAGGATATCGTCTATTCCCTTGTCAATCCTCATTGATCTTGTGACCGTTTTGTCCTTCCTGAAAGGATGTTTAAAACCCATAACCACACTTGAACACAACTAAACACATATATCAAGATTATTGTAAGTTGAACGACACTGTACACGGCACATTTATTATAATTTCTTCAACTGTTATCGAGACCGGCACATTAATGGTCTGAGGATTATAGATGAAGTGCACAAACTGCGGAAGCGACAATCTCGTTATGGATTATGGCTCAGGTGAAGAGATCTGCGGAAGATGCGGGCTCGTACTCCAGAACAATATACTAAACCTTGGACCTGAATGGAGGGCTTTTACCTCTCAGGAGGGAGATAAAAGGGCCAGAACCGGGCTAGGATACAGCTACACATTATACGACAAGGGACTATCAACCATCTTCCGCCCAGACAGAGATGCCAATGGAAACAGGCTCAAGAACGAGACGCGCATCAAGATGACCCGGTTACGCCGATTCGACAACCGCACAAAATTCAACGAGACAGCGCAGCGCAACCTTAGCTCAGCCATGGCTGAGTTGGACAGGATCACCACTCAGCTACACATACCCAAGATCGTTAAGGAACGAGCAGCTTTCATATACAGAAAGGCCCTCAAGGCCGACCTACTTAGAGGACGCAGCATAGACGGCTTTGTAGCAGCAAGCCTCTACGCCGCATGTAGACACCTCAAGCTGCCAAGGCCACTCAAGGAAATCACTACTATATCAACACGGAACCACGCAGAAGTGGCTCGCACTTACAGGCTACTACTCAAGGAACTCAAACTACGCATGCCAGTGGATGGACCTATGAAGTTCGTGCCAGGCATTGCATCAAAGCTAAACCTCAACACACAGACAGAGCAATACGCGATCGAGCTACTCAGGAAGGCAAAAGCAAGACGAGGACTCACAGGGAAAGACCCACGGGGACTAGCCGCAGCAGCCCTGTACAAGGCAAGCATAGATACAAACGACAAACGTATCCAGAAGGATATCGCGGAGGCCGCGGGTACAACCGAGGTCACACTCCGTAACAGGCTCAGGGGAATCGAGAGCCTTCTCCACGACTAAGCATAGACTAGCTCGCGGTTATCCATCCCCAGTAAAACTTCTCTTAGGATATCCTCCTTACTCGCCAGGTTCCTCTGGGCAATCATTGAGATGACATGGTCGATGTGGAACTGGGGTATGTGCCTATACTGGGCCCTCTTGATGACGCGGACGCCTTCCAGTTTAAACGGCCTGCCGTTTGGATTCGCATCATCGTTCTCCTCGACGTTGAACTTGTACCGGTTGAACTCAATGAGGCCCACTCCCTTTGGCATGATGCTGGGCGAGACCAGCTTGGTGGGCACCAGTACGTAGTTATAGTTGGCACTAGTGCAGATGAACCCGTTCTTGAAATCGCTCTTGCTCACCTTGACCTCTATTCCTCGCAGAACGTTGTAACCGATATCGTACTGGTCTGGCTTGGACAGCTTGAAATCATCATACTCCGCGTCCTGTATCCTCCGCTTGCCCCACGGGAAGTACTTGAGACCCACGCCCACGACATCGATTACCTTCTTGTTGTCCAGCTCAAGGTAACGGTGAAGACCCAGCTGGTTGAGCTTGACCTCGGTGTCCACCATGTGGCACATCTGGTTGTACAGCCAAAGCTTCCCCACCTGCTTGAGGTAAAGATGTCTAGGAGACTCCCCCATGCTATCAATTAATGAGTTGAGTACTAAAAAGATGGACCAAGAAAACTGTGATGGAGAGGCACGTGAAACTAGACTGACTCAGACCATTTCTTGAGCTTTTCCAGCGCAACTGCCACCAATGGCACATAGCCCTGGTATGGCCCAATCTCCTTCATGAGCTGACCGATCAGATCCTTCGCCTCGTTTACTTTCTCGTGAGTAGGATCCTCAATGCACTCTCCTATCCTCTTGAACGCGGCGATGGCCTCCTCGACCATTGGCCCAAAGCTCCTGTAATTCTCAAGCAGATCCGCGGCGTCCTTGCACGCCCTCAGTTCATCGGTTTCCATATCAATCATGTTTAATCTAGAAGGAACACTTAAATAAACTCCTCAACGTTTGGTGGGTATCGGAGTGAAAATTCGTTGGGTGAATGTTTTAATCCGATCCACGGCTTCGCTTCTGAGACATACTAGATATTCTTCTACAAAGGAGGGCATCACTTTTGGCTGAGACAGTCATCACCAGGGATCTGGTGGAACGACTCGCC